>JAICPX010000158.1 GCA_025929635.1 Chitinophagaceae bacterium | reverse complement strand
TTTTTTGCTATCCATATCGTCCATACTATTTCTATAAATTATCTTACCACTCATAAATGATTTCTTAGCAGCATTTGGCGTTAGTGGTCTTTAATTTTTCAAAAAGAAAACTAAACTCGCTATTGAATTTTTCAAATGCTTTCCAGTTGATACAATAGCAGCTTCTCGGTCCATCAATTGTTCCATCGATCAACCCAGCGGTTTTCAGTTCTTTCAGGTGCTGGCTTACTGTGCTTTGGGCAAGCGGCAGCACATCAACGATCTCACCACAGATGCACTCATTCCTTTGTGCCAGCATCTTTAATATTGCAATTCTTGCGGGGTGACTCAATGCTTTTGCAAAAGCTGCCAGGTCCTGTTCCTTTTGTGAAAACTCTTCTTTTTTGTGTATCGCCATTTGGTTAATCGTTTTTATACGATGAATATTTTGAAAAGAAAAGACGGAGGGTGCCGTCTGAAATCTTATATCGCAAATATACGATTAGAAAATTCAAACGACCAAATATTTTTTCTAAAATTTTTTTTAATCGTCGGGTACCTGACTTCTTTTAAAGAGGGAAATGATGATTCCGCTGGCAATTATGCAAAAAATACCCGCCCAGCTCATAAGATCAGGAAATGCATCTCCCAATAACATTCCAATAAAAACAGAGTAAATAATATTTGAATAACCAAAGACAGAAACAATCCCGGCTTTATCAGCGCTATAAGCTTTAGTAACGCAATACTGACCAAATAACGCTGCAACTCCCATAAATGAGACCCAGATCCATTCAAGCCCTTCCGGCCATTTCCAATCAATGATAAAAAGCCCATCTGAAGGAATGCCGGTTGAATAATGGATAAATAATGAGACAGAAGGAAGTAAAACACCACCAACTAAAAAAGATAAAACAATAATTCGGGGATCATAATATGCGGCAAGCCTTCCAAGAGTTAAATAAGCAATTGCAGAAATGATTCCGGATGCCAAACCCGTTGCATGATAATACCAGGGAAAATGCATCACCGGTTTATATATGAGCAACATGCCTGTAAATCCAAGTAATACGGCAAACAAAACCCTTCGTCCATGATATTCTCCGAAAATAATAAATGAGAAGATGGCGATGAATAATGCAGATGTCAGGTTATAGCTCATCGCGGTGCCCAGGGGCAAATGGAGTATGCAGTATAATAATGTGTATAAAGCAAGTGTTCCCATCAGACCGCGGAAGGCAAGTCGGAGGGGTTTTCCTCCCCTTTGAATTGGCGGTCTGATCAAAAGACCAGGAACAAGAAAGATCAGTCCAACCGCATTACGGTAAAAAACAAGCTGACCCGCTGTAAAACTTTCTTTTAATGCCTTGGCGCTTCCACCCATCAATGAGAAACCCAATGCTGCCAGGAGCATGTAAAAAATTCCTTTGTATCTAATATCGCGGATCATTCGCCCCAAAATCCCCTAAAAGGGACCCCCGAAGTGTGTTTAGATTTTAGATAAGCGTTCTACTGCGGTCTCAAGCGTTTCTTTTTTCTTGGAAAAACAAAAACGGACGACCCGGTTGTCTGTTCCTGATTTGTAAAAGACAGAAACAGGAATGGTGGCTACACCAAACTCTTTTGTGATGCGAATCGCAAAATCCCTGTCATGTTCGTCGCTGATGCGATCATATTTTGCGCAAATAAAATAACTACCGCTACTATTTAGCATTCCGAATCTCGTATCACGCATCAATCTTAGAAAATAATCCCGTTTCTCCTGCATAATCCCGCTCAATGATAGATAGTCTTCTTTGTTTCTTAAAAAATCAGCGAGTGCAACCTGTGACGGTGTATGGCAGGAGAAGCAATTGAACTGATGGACTTTTCTGAATTCGATCATTGATTCCGGGGATGAAATGCAGTAACCCAGCTTCCAGCCGGTGCAGTTATAAGTTTTGCCAAACGAAAAACACACAAAACTTCTTTCAAGCAGATCCGGGTAAAGAAGGATGGATTGATGCGGAATGTTATCAAAGATCAAATGTTCATACACTTCATCACTCACAATAAAAATATTTGTACCATTGACAATGTCTCTGAGTTCTTCCATATCACTGGAATGAAGAACAGCACCTGTGGGGTTATGCGGGCTGTTCAGCATGATCGCCTTTGTTTTTTTGGAGACTTTTTTTCTTACCTCATTCCAGTCTATTTTGTATTCGGGAAATTTCAGATCGATCAAAACCGGGACTGCGCCATTGATCTCGACATTTGGGATATAGCTATCGTATCCGGGTTCAAAAATTATGACCTCATCTCCAGGTTGCAGTATTGCCGTAAGCGCAGTGTAAATTGCATAGGTGCCACCGGGGGTAATGGTGACCTGGCTACCAGGATCAATTTTTGTTTGATACAGGTAGTCAACTTTTTCTGCAATCGATTCTCTTAATGGCATGTAGCCCTGCATTGGGACGTACTGGTTCCATCCTTTTTGCATTACTTCCGTCACTTTATTCATAAGGTCTTCATTCATCTGGTAATCAGGAAAGCCTTGCCCGAGATTGATGGCGTTGAATTGATTGGCGAGACCGCTCATGACGGTAAAGATGGTGGTGCCAACGTTGGGGAGTTTAGACTGAATAAGTGGACTACTCATGCAGCGAAGTTAAACTCCCGGACCTAAAGGGGAGTTATTGAAACTAATTTATGATTGCTGTCGCTTCTATTTCTATCAGGTATTCGGGGGAGATCAGCTTGCTTACCTCAACCATGGTTGTGCAGGGCTTAATGTCTTTAAAGAATTCACCATGTGCCTTTCCATATTCTTCCCAGCGGGAAATATCGGTGACAAACATTCTGGTTCTTACAACATCTTTTAATGATGCACCGGCTTTTTGTAACACTCCTTCTATTTTCTGAATTATAAATTTTGTTTGCTCATAAGCGCTGTTTCCTCCAACGAGTTTACTTAGATCGTCAACAGCAACCGTACCGGTTACCTCAACAATGTTCCCGATCTTAACGGCGCGGCTGTAGCCAACAATATCTTCCCATTTCGCGCCGGAGGAATAATTGGTTCTGCTCATGAGCCAAGAGATTAAAAGAGAGAAAGAGAAAAAGAATTAATTACCATATTGGCCAAGAAACTTTATGCGCATCAGCTTTAATTGTTCCCAGGTAAAATTATGTTCCGATAGCTCATCCTGCGCCACCTGCAATGAGGAGGTCTCGCAACCTTTAAAATATTCAATGATCTCCTCCTGGTCGTACTCATCAAGCATTTGGGCCAGCGCATAGTCAAGGTTGAGTTTTGTGCCACTGGCTGCAATCGTTTCCATTTCTTCCAGTAGCTCGTCCATTTTCATTCCTTTATTTTTTGCAATGGTATCCAGCGGGATCTTCTTATCAATATTCTGAATGATGAATACCTTGTTGCCGCTTTTGTTTACCACGCTCTTCATCACAAAGTCATCAGGACGTTCAATATTATTATCCTCAACATATTTTGCAATTAGATCTATAAATGGTTTTCCGTACCGTAATGCCTTCCCCTTACTTACTCCCTGGCATTTTTCCAGGTCCGCCAGCGTAACAGGATAAAGCGTTGCCATGTCCTGTAATGAAGATTCGAGGAAAAGCACAAATGGCGGCAGAGATTTTTTCTTTGCTTCTTTCTGGCGAAGCTCTTTCAACATTTCAAATAGCTTTTCATCTGCCGCAGCGCCGTCACCTGATTCTGCGCTCTCATCATCATCGGCGTTGGCTTCTTCGTATAAATTATTCAAGACTATCTTGAATGATTTGGGTTTCTTCAGGAAATCAAGGCCCTTCTTTGTAAATTTTAAAACACCATATTCTTCAATATCTTTTTGCAGTAAACCATGCAGCAATAGTTGCCGGATCAGGGAATTCCAGAAATAGGGTTCTTTGTCATTGCCGCTGGCAAAAGCATCCAATCCTTCATGACGGTACATAGTGATCTGCGGGGTCAATCTTCCGATGATCATATTGATCACATATTCTGCTGCAAACCTTTCGTCAAGAGCTTTGATGGTTTTCAAAACACAAATAACATCATCTTTTGCTTCTATCTTTTCTTTTGGATGCTTACAGTTATCACAATTGCCGCATTTTTCTTTTTCATATTCTTCACCGAAATAACTTAGCAAAACCTTTCTCCTGCATACACCACTCTCCGCAAATGCAACGGTTTCACTGATCAATTGCGAACCCACTTCCCTTTCACTGAGCGGCTTGTCACGCATCAGGTGCTCAAGTTTTGCAACGTCTTTATGGGAATAATATAGAATGCATTTCCCTTCCAGGCCATCACGACCGGCGCGACCGGTTTCCTGGTAATAATTCTCTATGCTTTTTGGAATATTATAATGAATCACAAAACGGATATCCGGTTTATCAATTCCCATTCCGAATGCAATGGTGGCTACGATCACCTGGACGTCCTCATTCATGAACTGATCCTGTCTGTCTGATCTCAGTTTGCTATCAAAACCTGCATGGTATGCAACGGCTTTAATGCCGTTTGCCACAAGCATATCGGCAAGCTCTTCAGTTGTTTTTCTATTCGTGGTATAAATGATCCCGCTTTTGCCTTTGTTCTGAACAATGAACTTCGCCATATTCTTTAGCGTATCATCCTTGTTGATCTTCGGAATTATCTCATAATAAAGATTGGGACGATTAAAGGAAGAGATAAACACTTTTGGATCCCGGAGATCAAGATTTTTTATGATATCGCTTTGAACTTTTGGTGTTGCCGTTGCCGTCAGGGCGATCATTGGAATGTCCGGGTTTATCTGGATCATCATTTCGCGAAGGCGCCGGTATTCAGGGCGAAAATCATGTCCCCATTCTGAAATGCAATGGGCCTCATCAACGGCAAAAAAGGAGATCTTCAGATCACTGAAGAATTCGAGATTTTCTTGTTTGGTGAGAGTTTCCGGGGCCACATAAAGCATTTTTGTTTTGCCGGTTAACAGGTCATCGTGAACTTCTTTTATTTCTTTTTTGGTAAGTGTTGAATTCAGGAAATGCGCCACATCATCTTTGCTGCTGTAACTGCGCACCAAATCGACCTGGTTCTTCATTAAAGCAATAAGTGGAGAAACGATGATCGCAACGCCATCACTCACCAACGCCGGCAGTTGATAGCATAAACTCTTACCTCCGCCGGTTGGTTTTATAACAAACGTGTCCTGCCCGGCCAGCAGAGATTCAATAATCTTTTCCTGGTTTCCCTTGAAAGAATCAAAACCAAAATGTTCCTGGAGCGCCGAATGAAGATCAAGCCGATAGCTATCGGCATTCTTTTTTACTACCAGTTTTCCATTCGTTCCCTTAACTGTTTTTTTTGCAGATGCTGTTGCCATTACTCAAGTCATTTCGCCTTCAAAAATGTATCTGTTTAAGGTACAGAAAATATCAGAAGAGGCCTTTTGCCCGGTTTATTTTTTACGAACAAACTATTCTGGCGCTAATCAGGCGCTGGCGGGAATATTCGGTGCAGAAGCTGTTGGTCCTCCTCATTCATCCCGGTAATCGCTAATTCCTCAATACCTCAAAAGACAATAGTTGCGAATTTACGAAATTCATTTCAGGCATATTTACTAAAAACGAAAACGAAGGTTCGTTGCCTGTTAAATGTTTCATCACAAATCCTCTAATTTTGGCCACTCAAATGACGGCTTCAGTAAAACAGATTGCTTTAAGGACGATTGAATTAGAGTCACAGTCCATCAGTGGGTTATCTCAATTTATCAATGCGGATTTTGAGAAAGCCGTTAGTGTAATTGCGAATAATAAGGGCCGGCTTGTGATCAGTGGTATCGGCAAAAGTGCCGTTATTGCTCAGAAAATTGTTGCTACACTTAACTCCACAGGCACCTCTTCCATGTTTATGCATGCAGCGGACGCTATTCACGGTGATCTTGGGATTGTGCAGCAGGACGATCTCGTTATGATCATTAGCAAGAGCGGAGAGAGCCCGGAGATAAAAGTCCTTGTACCGCTGATAAAAAATTTCAGGAATGTCCTGATCGGTATGGTAGGGAGTATTGATTCGTACCTGGCAAAACAATCGGATATTATTTTAAACACAACGGTAGAACAGGAAGCTTGTCCAAACAACCTGGCGCCCACGACAAGTACCACGGCGCAACTGGTAATGGGTGATGCGTTGGCCGTTGCTTTGATGGAGATGAAAGGGTTTACCAGCGATGATTTTGCAAAATTCCATCCGGGAGGGACACTTGGTAAAAAGCTTTATTTGCGGGTAGCTGATCTTTATGTAAAAAATGAAAGGCCAAAGTTGATACCGGATGCATCGTTGAAAGAAATTATTTTTGAAATTTCATCAAAACGGCTCGGCGCAACAGCAATTGTCGATGCGGGCGATAAACTGCTGGGGATAATAACCGATGGTGACCTCAGAAGAATGTTGGAGAAAAAAGTCGCCCTGGAAAGTATAAAAGCGGCAGATATAATGACGGCAACGCCAAAAACAATTAATGCAGATAGCCTGGCTGTTGAGGCATTGGACCTGATGCGAAAGAAGGCCATTACACAATTAGTAGTTACAGATAACGGAAAATACCTTGGATTTATACATTTACATGACCTGATCCGTGAAGGATTGATATAACAGAATAATGAGCAGCAAACATCACTATGTAGCGATCATGGCCGGTGGCATCGGCAGTCGTTTTTGGCCAATGAGCCGCACCGTATATCCCAAACAATTTCTGGACATATTAAATACGGGCAAGACATTAATTCAACAAACCTATGACAGGTATAAAAAACTGGTGCCTGAAGAAAACATTTATATCATCACTTCTGCAGAATATATCCCGATAGTAAAGGAACAATTGCCCAAAGTAAAACACGAAAATATTCTTGGCGAGCCATCAAGAAAAAACACAGCGCCCTGTGTTGCCTATATTTCTTTTAAACTGCTAAAGAAAGATCCGGAGGCAACGCTCGTAGTGGCACCGGCCGATCATCTCGTAACGGAGCCAAATGAATTTATCAAAACCTCTAAGAAGGCCCTTGATTTTGTAAGTCATATTAATGCTTTTGTCACCCTCGGTATAAAACCAACATATCCCAATACAGGATACGGTTACATTCAACATGACACAACAGCTGTGGCACCCGATATTTATAAAGTAAAAACATTTACAGAGAAACCGAATTCTGAACTGGCGCAAACATTTATTGCAAGCGGGGACTTTCTCTGGAATGCGGGTATATTTATCTGGAAGGTGAAAAATATAATTACCGCTTTTGAAAAATATCTTCCCGAGATGTATGAGGTATTTGCAGCAGAAAAAGAGAAATTCAATACAGACGAAGAAAGGGAGGCGATAGAACAGATCTATCCACAGTGTACAAATATTTCGATCGATTTTGGTATCATGGAGAAGGCTGATAATGTTTACATCATTCCTTCATCATTCGGGTGGAGCGATCTTGGGACCTGGAACAGCGCCTGGGAAAATATGGAGCGCGACTACCTGGGAAATGCAGTGGCGGGAAAAAATGTAATGGTTGTGGATGCAACAAGGTGCATGGTCCATGCGGATGATGGTAAACTCCTTGTTTTGCAGGGGCTTGATGATTTTATAATCGTCGATACAAAAGATGCGCTTCTTATATGCAAAAAAGACAAAGAACAGGAAATAAGGGAATTCGTTTCCGAAATAAAGCGCAATAAAGGTGAAAAATACCTGTGACGCGATACCCGTTGTCTCACTTCTCTTTTCTATTTTAGAAATCGGCAATGACTACCATTAACAACATCTTGTTTCTCGATATTGAAACAGTGCCGCAATATCCGGATTATAATTCTTTGCCGGGAGCCTGGAAGGATTTATGGGATACAAAGGCAGCCTCGCTTTTAAAGTATCATGAAGAAGAAACAAAAGAAACCATCTATCACCGGGCGGGCATTTATGCAGAGTTTGGAAAAATAATTTGTATCAGCTGTGGATTTGTTTTTGGAAGCGGCCGGGAGAAAAAAATTATTATTAAGTCTTTTTATGGTGAGAGCGAAAGTGCAGTACTCGTTGAATTTTGTGATATGGTAAGCAAATGGAATGCAAACGGTGAGCAGAAATTCTTATGTGCTCACAATGGAAAAGAATTTGATTTCCCGTATTTATGCCGCCGTTTAATTATCAACAATCTTCCTATTCCGTCAATTCTGAACACGAGTGGTAAAAAACCATGGGAAGTTTGCCATCTCGATACGCTTGAATTATGGAAGTTTGGAGATTTTAAAAGCTTTACTTCTTTAAATCTGCTGGCGCATACACTTGGAATCCCGACGCCAAAAGATGATATCGACGGCAGTAAAGTTTGGAGCGTGTATTGGAATGACCGGGATCTGGAGCGGATTGTTAATTATTGCCAGAAAGACGTAGTTACGGTAGCGCAAATATTTTTAAAGTTAAACTGTGATTCGGCAGTAAAACCAGAGAATGTCGAGATAAAGTGTTAGGGGGCAATAAATTTTTAAGTTGTTTTTCAGCCTTTGACTGAGAACATTTATTTTTGCTGCCCCAATTAGGGATGGTGCGGTAGCTCAGTCGGTAGAGCAAAGGACTGAAAATCCTTGTGTCGGCGGTTCGATCCCGCCCCACACCACGGAAAAGGCTCTGGTTCGTGACCAGGGTCTTTTTTTTGTTTATAGTCATGGATTACGATCTCAACAATGAAATGTTTCGGCTGGCAGCAGAGCTGGTAAACCACAGCTCCCGCAATATTTTTCTTACCGGTAAGGCGGGTACTGGAAAAACGACATTCTTAAAATATATCCGCGAAAATTGCCCAAAACAGGTTGCAGTAGTTGCGCCAACGGGTGTTGCTGCGATAAATGCCGGTGGCGTTACCATTCATTCCTTTTTTCAATTGCCCCTGTCACCATTTATTCCCGATGACAAAGGGTTTTCAAAGCAAAATGATGAAGGAATAAATAAGAATAGCTTGTTGAGCAGGCTAAGAATGACCAGGGAAAAGAAGAAAGTTTTACAGGAATTGGAATTGCTGATCATAGATGAAATAAGTATGGTTCGATGCGATGTACTGGATGCAATTGATACCGTGTTACGGCATATCCGTCGCCGGTATCACGAGAGATTTGGTGGGGTCCAGGTCTTATTGATCGGGGATATGTTTCAATTGCCTCCGGTGGTCAGGGAGCAGGAATGGGCATTATTAAAAGAATTTTACG
>JAICPX010000134.1 GCA_025929635.1 Chitinophagaceae bacterium | reverse complement strand
CGATAAAGCTTCCGGCATTGATTTCGGACATGCAGTTTCTATAAGTGGAAACTCTATCATCGTCGGTGCTCCGGGTGATGACAACAATGCCGGCGCTGCATATATCTTCGAACGTAATTCAACAGGCAACTGGATACAGGTAAAAAAAATTGTTGCACCCAACAGATCCGCAGGTGATCTCTTTGGCACTTCTGTTTCTATAATTGCCAACTATGCCGTTGTTGGTGCACCTGGCGATAACGGTCTTGCGTCGGGATGGCCGCAACTTCCTGGCGCTGGCTCGGCTTGTTTTTTTACCAACCTTAACGGTAGCTGGGAATTTTTAAATAAGGCCTTTCCTGTCGCTGGCGCATATTACGACAGAAGTCAGAGTGCAGCGTTTGGATTTTCAGTTTCAATAAGTGGGATAACTGGTAAAGGAATCTCTGCCGTTATCGGTGCACCTTTTGAAAAAAAAGACACAACAGGAGCAAATCCAATTGATGGAGCGGGTGCGGCTTATGTTTTCGAATTTAATTCGAGTCGAGGCATGCAGCTTGTTCATAAGATCGTTTATTGGCGTAGGGCAGCGGGTGATCAATTTGGATATTCTGTTTCGATGAGTGGAAATCAAATGGTGATCGGCGCTCCTTTCGCAAAAGAAGATGCAAGACAGGAAAATCCAATAATCTCAGCAGGTGCATCTCATGTTTTCTTTAAACAGGTTGACGGAAACTGGTGGTGGGACCGAGTGTTAGTTCCAAATGACAGATCAGTTGGTGATAATTTCGGATCATCAGTTTGTATAAGCGGCGATCTGATCGTGGCCGGAGCCCCTACCAAGAGGGTAATTATTGGTAATGTAAACTATGCCCAGGCAGGAGCAGCTTATCTTTTTAAATTTTCAAATGACTCGCTTTCCGGAGGATGGAGGCCCCTTAATAGAATCATTGCTGACGATCATACCGACCAGGATTGGTTTGGATATGGAGTCGGAATTGATGGTAAGAATGTCATTGTAGGTGCACCTTTCCAGGATAAAGATGGTATAGGTACCGCGCTAGCCGAAGCGGGCGCGATATATGTATTTGGACAACCGACTTGTGCATCTACTAACTCTTCCATTTCACCATCAGCATGCAGATCCTATACAAGTCCAAGCAAGAAATACACCTGGTCGGCCTCAGGAACATATACCGATATTATTCCGAATAAAGCGGGATGTGACAGCATCATAACCATTAATCTCACCATTACTCATAAAGTGGATACATCCGTAACACAAAATGGTAACACACTAACGGCAAATATAAAAGATGCAAATTATCAATGGATAGATTGTAATACAAATGAACCAATAAACATTAATACCAGAAGTCTTATTGCAACTGTCAATGGAAGCTATAAGGTGAGCATTGAACATGATGGTTGCACAGGTGTTTCATCCTGCTATACCGTTAAACCAAATCCTCCCATAGTTAAACAACCACTTGATCAGCCTGTAAACACAACTCCTCAAAGCAATTCTCAATTAAAAGAATTTGTTGAAATAAATAAACTGGTTCCGAAAGACAGGCAGGGTTATGAAAATTTTGGATACGCTGTTGCCATCAGTGGGGATTATGCAGTAATCGGCGCCAATGTGGATGATAAAGATGCCAATGGAGATAACCCTATCAGTGATGCAGGCTCTGCGTACATTTTTAAAAAAGATAAAGATGGAAAATGGAAAGAGGTTCAGAAGATTGCTGCATCAGATAGAGGAGATGGAGATAATTTCGGATGGTCTGTTGCAATAAATCTTAATCACATTGTTGTTGGAGCTATTTATCATGATAAAGATCTTTCCGGATCAACTCAAAGCTCTGCAGGAAGTGGCGCCGTCTATGTTTTTGAAAGAAATGATGATGGAATCTGGGTACAGAAACAGAAGATTATTCCATATCCCCTGGATGGTCAGACACTTTTTGGCCATTCAGTTGCAATTGATGGTAACTCAATTGCAGTAGGCAGCCCCTGGTATGCAAAAGATGCAACAGGAAGGCCTGAATCAAACCTTAACGGTGCAGGAGCTGTATTTGTTTTTGATAAAACTGGTGGTGCATGGGCCCAATCACAAATTTTAACTCCATCAATCCGCAACATTAATAATCTTGGAGATGACCTCGGTTGGTCTGTTTCTATTTGTGGCGACCTGATCATTGCGGGTGCATGGGGGGTCGACTTTGATGATAAGGGCCAGGGAACCAGAATGGAAGCTTCCGGCGCTGCTTATATTTTTGAACGTAGCGGAGGTAAATGGAAAGAAGTACAAAAAATTGTTGCTGGTGACAGAGCAGCTCATGATCAGTTTGGATATTCTGTTGCCATTAGCGGAGATAATGCCATTATAGGTGCATGGAATAAAACAGAAACTCCTGATCCCAACTCAAGACCATTTACAGGTAATGCCTACATTTTTTCACGCAAAGCTGCTCCCGGCCGGGTTCGTCCCGATGGCGGTGTTATTCTAACACCTGAAGCAGATGGTAAATGGAGACAAGTTTTAAAAATTAATCCGGAAGACCGCAGACCCGATGATTATCTTGGCTGGTCAGTAAGTATGAGTGGTGATTATGCAATTGTGAGTGCAAAGAAACAAGATACAGATAGCCTGGATAATCTTATCCATGATGGCGGTGCCATTTATGTTTTTTACCAGGATAAAAATGGCAAATGGTCTCAAACCGGAAAGCTTGCTACATTCGACAGATCACAACTTGACAATTTTGGTCATGCTGTCGCTATCAGTGGGTGCGATATCATCGGCGGCACCATCGTTGACCAGGAAGATGATAAAGATGCCAATGCTTTAACCTCTGCCGGATCTGCTTACGTATTTTCTGCGGCTGATTGTAGAAATGTTGCTCCATGTTACAAACTTAAAGTGACTCCTGATATTAAAACACCAAAGGATAAAACCGAACAGTCAAAAAGTATAAGTAAAACCACCGTGGAAGAAAATGGTGATCCTGCAAAGAGTAAAATGCCTGAAAAAATAAAGGCAGCTGATCAAAACGCAAAAGGAAATGAAGTGGTGATAGGGAACCTGGAACTTAAAAAAGAAGCCATTCAGCAAGTCAATAACAATCCAAAAGTCGACTCATTAAAAAAAATCAAGCCGCTTATTAAAAAGAATTGATGGTCATCAGTAATCACGGCAAATCATTTCTAATGAAACAAATTATAGTATTTCTTTTCTCTCTTGGTGCTCATTTTACATTCATGGGTCAGAATATTGCTATATCAAAAGAACCGTGTACCGATGAAATGGCACAAAACACAAAAGGCAGATGGGTTCCCCACTATGATTTTGCCACCTCTGTTACCAAAATCCAGAAACAGGAAACGTATGACCGTTTGAATGTTTTACATGATATCTTGTTGAAAATGTTTCCGCAACCAGTTGGCGTTGATGTGAGAGTGAACCGCGGCGCCGGCAATAGCTATTTTGGAGCCACAGGAAAATACCGTTACACGCAGGACGATCGCATCGATTTTGATTATTTACGCATACCGGATCCCTGGGTTGGCACCCTCCCGCATCCGGAACAAGAAATAATTCGATTGTTAAAAGCAACAACCAAAGCAAGTTCTTTTTTATCGGATAGTGCTGTACCTGCTTAAGCACCAAAATCCGCAAAATATACCAACCTGATCTTGTTTTCAGAAACCTTTAACGGCCGAAATAAAAATTATAACTGTGGATTTGCGTTGATTAAGCATCACATTCAGGCTTAACCATTTTTTATGGCTAAAACCAAAGCCCTACTTTCATTTTTTGTGTTCCTTCTTTTATGTTGCTGGTTTTCTTCCTCAGGCGTAAGCAGGAAGGCAAAAGCAATAGCCACAGTTTCTAAAAAAGAAACGGTAGCCGGCAAGTCAATTACCCAAAAGCTGAAACAAAAATCTGTTGACGCAGTTTCTTTTGCAGCAATAAATGGGTATAACCAATCCGTTTGTTTTCTCATTGATATGAGTTTGCCCTCAGGTGAAAATCGCTTTTTTGTTTATGACATGCCGAACGATCGCATTCGATCATCGGGCCTGGTGACACATGGACGTTGTAACCAAATGTGGCTGGAAGGAAGGAAATACTCCAATGTACCGGGATGCGGTTGTACTTCATTAGGTAAATACAAAATTGGTTATTCATATAATGGAACATTTGGGCTCGCTTATAAACTTTATGGATTGGATAAGTCAAATAGCAACGCCTTTAAACGGTATGTTGTTTTACACTCACATGAATGTGTACCTGAAAATGAAGTCAAAGATGAGATATGTCAAAGCGATGGCTGTCCAACCGTTTCGCCAGATTTTTTACAAGAGCTAAGACCAATAATTGATAAATCGACAAAACCCGTTTTGCTTTGGATATTTGAATAAAAAATCCCCCGGGCTAACGGAGGATCGGAAGTATGTTTTTATAATTATTGCTCTTCTCCGCTACCTTCCTCGCTGCCGCTATCACCTTCATCGGTCACGCCGGGGGCGCCTTCTTCAGCTTTTGCTTTAAAGCTCTTTACCAGTTGAGCATCCATTGTAACATTGATGGCACTAAGTGCTTTACCTACCGGGCAGGTGTTTTTTGCCTCTTCAGCATATTGAGGGAAATCTTTTGCTTTAAGTTTTGGCACTTTTGCCCTGACTTCAAGATGGCTCCCGGTTATTGTACCTGATTCAAGTGTTACTGTGGCTTTTGTTTCGATCCGGCTCGGGGTATAACCAGCAGCTCCTAACACAAAGCTCAGCTTCATAGAAAAACATCCTGCATGGGCTGCGGCGATCAACTCGTCCGGGTTGGTATAACTTCCGTCTTCAAAACGGCTGCGATAATCATAAGCCTTATTCTTAATTACTCCGGACTGTGTAAGCAGTTTACCACTTCCTTCTTTACCGGAGCCTTTCCAGTTGGCAGTTGCTGATCTTTTCATGTGTAAAATTTTAGTTTGGTTAAAAATCATGCAACTCTGCTAAAGTTGCATTTGTGAAAATATTATTGTGGCTGAAGTGGTTCCTCCAACTCAGCCAAACGATTTTCCGGCTCGTTGTATTCAATTATAAAGTTATTCTTTCCCTCTCCCATTACAATTTTCAAGAATTTTTGTTGAACAAGCTCCAACAAACTTAAAAAAAGAAAAATGGCATGAACGCGGTTGTCGCAATTAGAAAATATTTCTTCAAAAGAAAGCGTTTTTTCTTCCTGCGCCCTGGAGAGCATATGATCCCGGCTTCCTTCCATCGTGTATTCATAGCGAATTACCGTATGAACAGGTTTGTTCTTCGTATCATGATAACGCTGCATCACTCTTTCAAATGCCCGCATCAGCCTGAACATAGTCACTGTTTGTATCTCTGTTCCTTCCGAAGCTTCCTCTCCTATTTTTGATAACTCTTTTTGAAGATTCCCTCTTTTCACCATCAGCATACGCGTAGCTTCCATTTCCGCCATTTGCGCCGAAGCTTCCTTGAATTTTTTGTATTCAAGTATCTTATTCACCAACTCTTGCCTTGGATCGATCTCGTTTCCCTGAGCATCCAATTCTTTTCTTGGTAAAAGCATCTTTGCCTTAATTCTCATCAGCGTTGAAATAAAAAGAATGAATTCGCTTGACAGCTCAATGTTCAACGATTCCTGGGAGTGAATGAATTCAAGAAAATCATTCGTGATCTTTGTGATTGGGATATTGTAGATATCCAATTCATCTCTTTCAATAAAAAACAACAGCAGGTCAAATGGACCTTCGAACTGTGGTAGCTTTATCTGGTACGAGGTATTATTCAAAACGAAAAGTTTAAACGTTTGCCGAAGGTCCAGAGAACTCTCCAAAGGAGTCCTTCGGACCTTTGGAGCATTCCTTCGGAAAAAAACAAAATCCCGTTACAAAATAACGGGACTTTAGCCTACTATAAAAATATAATCTTATTTAAACCTGGCCTGGAAACCAACTCCCAGCTGTGATCGCAATTGGGTAGCCGCCTTCATGTGGTTTACACCAAAGAGTTTTACATCATCGTCATAGATCAGGTCGAAGTTATAATTTACCATCAACCACCTGTTCACTTTCAGGTGAAGAACGTTTGTCCAGAAAACATCGATGTTTTGCGGATCTTCAATATAGTTGGAGAAGAAATCGGCACGGGTTGAATATGCCACATTCTTTGCGATCTCTCTTTTATACCTGGCTGACACGAGGGCTCCCAATTCAAAACGAACTTTTCTTACGGGGTCAACATTGTAATGCCACGATAATGGAATTTCCTGCGAACCATCCGGCTTGACACCACCCTGGTAATTGAAACTATAAGGTTGATTCGTAAACAGGATCAAACGCGGAGCTACCGGAGAAACAAAAAGACTTGCGGCTTTTTTTGAGCGAACTTCAATGCCAGGACCCAATGTAAAATAACCGGGAGCCATTAAACCTGAAATTCTTCGTTTTGGTGTCTCGCTATAATCATAACCATGATGAAACTGTGAACGCATATTGAACCATGCACCAATGCCTAATATTTCTTTGTCTTTTAAAATCGAATGGCGGAAAAGCGAAACAACATCTATCTTGTCATCAGTTTTTCTAAAGCCCAGCTTGTTGGTATTGATTATTGCATATGAAAGATCCACATTGTTTTCCCAGATATTTTTTCTCCATTTTCTATTTGCCTGGTAGTTTAAGTATGCAGCAGCCTGCAAAGTAAATCTCTCAGATCCTGCCGCCCAGTTACGGCTTCCACCCTGCCCAATATTCAAGCTAACGGTTCCTTTTGTATCCCAAATACGTTTAGCTTTTTTCGGAGTAGTGTTTTGCGCTGTAATAGTTAGGGTAAGAGTAAAAGCAAAAAGTGTAAAGATGAGTTTTCTCATACAGTTAGTTGTAGGTTTTAAAATCTGCCGCGTTGGTGACGGTAAAACCAAAGATAATAGTTTAATTGAATTTCCGAACAGATTTATTAGCGGAAAAGATCAACATCTAAAAATCGGGAAACTAAGGTGATAGCTGCTGAAATCACAATGAACAATCCCGATAATTATCGGGACCAAATCACCGTTGAGCATGATACTGCTGATCCAATTTTGAATGCCTGTTCAGAGCTTGACGGTAAGTCCTATTCCAAGGATTTCTTTTATCTGTAATCGCTTTTTTACATCATGGTCATAAACAAGATCGAGACTAAGGCTCGTTGCAAAAACCCTGGTAAATTTCATTGTCACCAGGTTATTCATCAATACATCCACATTCTGTGGTTCTCTTTTGTAATTACTGAAAAGATCAACCCGCCCGGTATAGGTGGCCCATTTTGTAAATGCTGCTCTGTATTTGGCGGTCACAAAAGCTCCCAATTCCGTATTTGACCTGCGCGCCGAATCAACTCCAAATTTTGATACAAAAAAGAAATGCTCATCCTTTTTCAATACCCAGCGAACGGTGACGGGGGAAGTAAATAATGAAAACCGGTTCGTCGTTTTATAATCCATGCCGGGAGATAAAATTATCTTACCCGGCGTAAGAAAACCCGAAATCTTTTCTGCCCCTTTAGGTCCGTATTCGTAGCCCGCCAGAGACTGAGAATTAAAATTTGTCAACACACCCAAATACCAGTGATGGTTGATAGAGTGCCCGTACTTACTGGTCACATCCATCCTGTCATCAATCTTTCGGAAACTCCCATAACTGGTGGCGTTTTGAAAGCCAAGTGCAAGATCAAAATAGTTATCCCAGGTGTTTTTGCCGTGGCGAAAATTAATGGCATAATTGAAAAGTGCATTTATACCCAGCACTCTTTCCTCACCCCCCGATACCCAGTTGCTCAATGCGCCCTGGTTAAGATTGATTAAAAACGTACCGGTTAATTGCCAGCCATTGCTGTCAAGACTCCTGATCGGCCTTGTTCCTGCTACCTGTAACTCTCTTACTGTTCTGTCTTGTGTATATGCAACGCTGACTGCAGTTATGCATAAAATAAAAAAGGTGGTACTTTTCATTTCGACACAAATAAAGGCCAGCAAAACAAGACGTACAATTATGACTTCTTAAAAAAGTCTGAAAGTTTTATGGTATGTCGAAATACCCTCTTCGATTATTTACTCATTGATGCGAACAATCGTTCCCAAAAAAACTGATCATTACAATTTCATAGTTAAACCGATCCCGAGAATCTCTTTTAGTTGTAGTTTTTTTAAAACATCATCATCATACAATAGATCCACACTTAAATTCGTTGCAAAATTCTTAGTGAAGCTCATAGTAAGTAAATTATTCATCAGCAGGTCTATATTTTGTGGATTACGCCGATAATTACTAAACAGGTCAAGCCGCCCGGTATACGTGGCCCATTTGGTAAATGCAATTGTATATTTCGCCGTTAAGAAAGCCCCTATTTCCACATTTATTTTTCTTGCGGAATCGACTCCAAACTTTGGTACATTATAAAAGTCCTCATCCTGCTTGAACACCCATCTTACCGTGGCTGGCGACATAAATAGTGAAAATCTATCACCCGGTCTGAAGTCAAATCCGGGAGACAAAAGGATCTTTCCAGGGGTTAAAAAACCCGAGATCTTTGCCGGTGGCTCTGTGGAGTAATCATAACCTGGTAATGCCTGTGAATTAAAATTGAACAGAAGTCCATAATACCATTTTTTGCTTAGCTGACGGCCGTACTTACTCGTGATATCAATTCGGTCGTCTATCTTTCTGAATTTTTTAAAACTGGTTGCATTTTGAAAGCCAAGAGCGATATCAAAATAATTATCCCAAATAATCTTGTCCCATTTGTAATTGATGGCATAATTAAAGATCCCATTTACACCAAAGACATTCTGTTCACCACCGGCTACCCAATTACTCAGTGCCCCCTGGTTCAGGTTCAGGATCAGGGCACCGCTTTTTTTCCAGCCATTGCTGTCAGCACTGTTAATGGTTTTTGTTGCCGCATCCTGCATTTGCTTTACGGTAACATCCTGTGCTTTTAATTGAATAAAAAAACAAATAATAGTCAGTGTGTGGTTGAATTTTCTCATACAATATTTTTTAATAATAAAAAAGGCGAGATCGTTCCCAATCTCACCTTCTGGGTTCAACAAAATGTATGCTATTATTTCTTCAGCGAATCCCGTATCTCACGGAGCAGGAGAATATCTTCTGGCGTTGCTGCCGGTGAGGTTGGCGGTTCTTTTTTCTTTAAAGCGTTGATTCCTTTTATAATCATAAACATAACAAAGGCGACAATAAAAAAATCGATTAACGACGTAAGAAAACTTCCCCATTGTAATGCCACCTCCGGTTGGGTAACCGTTCCTGTGGCGTCTTTTACTTCTTCTTTTATCACCCATTTATTCTGAGAAAGATCTTTCCCGGTCAGCATACCTACCAGTGGTGCAATGAGTCCACCGGTAAACGCGGTCACCACTTTATTAAATGCCGCTCCCATAACAAATGCAACGGCAATATCGACAAGATTGCCCCGCATTGCGAACTCTTTGAATTCTTTGATCATGCCCATAAAAAAAGTTTTTGCCCGAAAATCAAATGACTCTCCAAAGGAGGCCTTCGGACCTTTGGAGGCCGGTTCGGAGGTGAAGAATAATAGTAAAGTAGAATAAATTTATCAAACACCATCACTATTTTTTCAACCCCGGGTACTTCATATTAAGTCCTTTCAAGAGGTCATAGACAGCCGAGGCAATAACATGTTCTTTGTACCAATTCTGATCAGCCGGCACAATTGTCCATGGCACTTTATCACAATGTTCAAAACAATCTTCGTAAACTTTCCGGTACTGGTCCCAGTACTCTGCTTCTTCGAAATCTCTTTCATTATACTTCCACATCTTTGCGGGGTTTTGCATGCGTTCCATTAATCGCTCGTGCTGTTCCTCAGGTGAAATATGCAGATAGAATTTTAAGATATGGGTATTGTTGTGCTCCTGCAGCAGCTGTTCAAAATCATTGATCGCCTTCATTCTTTCTTTTGCTGTATCATCATCACACCATTTGTGCACACGGGTAATAAGTATATCTTCATAATGGCTGCGATTGAATATTTGTATCATACCTTTT
>JAICPX010000385.1 GCA_025929635.1 Chitinophagaceae bacterium | reverse complement strand
TAAGATCGGTAAAGTGAAAAAAGTCTCACTTGATATTTCAAATGGGTTAAGTGTTATTGAATTTGAAAATGGGGTTCAGTTCAATAATTATATTCATGCAACAAGGCAGGTTGGGTATTTTGGTTTTGAAAATATCAATGAGGATCTCATCCCGGAATTGATTATTCCAAATTACAATACGGGAAATCGAAATGCTGAAACGGATCTTGAAAAACTTGGCTATGAAAAGGGGACAGTTAAAAAAGGATTCGATTATATTCTTTATCATCAGCCAACATGGAATAAGAACTATTATGAAGTATTGGTGAAATGGTATCATTTCCCCGGAAAAAGGATCATCGGGCAATGGACGATCGCCAATAATCAACCGGCATCACTTCCTGAATTAAATAAGCTGCATAAAGAGCCGACGGGCTGGCCATCGCATGTTGCATGGTGGAATGATTTCTGGAATCGGTCTTCTGTTTCAATTCCGGACCCGGTGTTGGAAAAACAATATTTTCTCGACATGTACAAGTTTGGCTGTGTAGCAAGAAGCAATACACCACCGATTTCTTTACAGGCAATATGGACAGCTGATGATGGTAAGCTGCCTCCATGGAAGGGCGACTTTCACCATGATCTGAATACGGAGTTAAGTTATTGGCCTGGTTATTCCGGCAATCATTTGGACCTGACTGTAGGCTTTACAAACTGGCTTTGGAAAGTAAAAGATGAAAACAAAAAATGGACGAGACATTATTTTGAAATGGATGGATTGAACGTGCCAGGAGTAACCACTATTAGCGGAAAACCAATGGGAGGGTGGATACAATATGCAATGAGTCCGACAACGTCAGCATGGCTTAGTCACCATTTTTATTTACAGGCAAGGTATAGTATGAATAAAAAGTTTGCCTCGAAAGCGCTTGCTTATATAAAAGACGTCAGTTTGTTCAATTATAAGTTCATAGATCTTCAACGAGTAGATTCATCATTCATCCCATTGAGCTCAACTCCCGAATACAATAATAATTCTATAAAAGCATGGTTTAAACAACCAACAAATTATGATATGGCCTTACGGCTATCATTGCAACCTCAACGACAACGGGTTTTGGAAATAATAAGTGGATTGGGTGAACAAGTATCATACGATCTTAAAGATGGATTTGGAGATTACTATACCAACGAAACAGGGTTGACCATTGCTCCAGGTCAGGACCTTGAGTACTCTCATCGCCACCATAATCACCTGCATGCAATTCATCCACTAGGGTTATTGAATATTGAGGATTCGGCTCAAAGGGCAATCATTGAGAATTCATTGAAGCAAATTGAAAAGCTTGGAACAAGGAAATGGGTTGGATACTCTTTTGCATGGATTGCTTCAATTTATACCCGGGCGAAGCAAGGAGATTCTGCCGCGATGAATTTGAAAAAATTCGCGACCAGTTTTGTGTCTTCAAATAGCTTTCATTTGAATGGTGATCAGAAGGGTGGACAATATTCCGATTTTACATATCGCCCCTTTACACTCGAAGGGAATTTTGCATTTGCCCAAGGTATCCATGAAATGCTTTTGCAGAGCCATAAAGATTATATTGAAGTGTTTCCTGCCATACCAACAGATTGGAAAAATGTTTCTTTCAAAACGCTACGAACTGAAGGTGCTTTTCTTATTTCTGCAAGAAAGGAAAACGGTGTGCCGTTAGAAGTAAAAATAAAATCTGGGGCAGGCGGGATATTGCGGATCAAACTTCCCTTCAAGACCTGGATCAATACAGGTATCGATCGCAGTAAAATTAAACTGGTAAACGGCATCGCTGAAATGAAAACATCGAAAGGACAGATGATAACTTTTAAGAATGCATTCGAATAAATTGTCAAATTGATAAATTGTCAGCTGGCTCTTCATAACAATGTAAGCAGCAGGCGATATGACAATCGACCCTAAAGGTCACTTTCCTTTAAATAAAGCCTTTCTCTTTTCCAGAAAAGCCGCCGTGCCTTCCTTCATATCTTCTGTATCAAAACAATCTCCAAATTCTTTCACTTCAAGATCAAAACCATTGACCGTCTCATCATACACAGCATTCGCAGCTTTTATACAGGCAGCAATTGCCAAAGGCGCTTTGCTGTTTATTGTTTCAAGAATTGATCTTGCTTTTGATAATAGTTCATCTTGCTTCACTACATAATTGACAAGACCATATTGCAGCGCTGTATTTGCATCGATCATGTTTGCTGAAATTAATAACTCTATGGCTCTTCCTTTTCCGATCAACTGCACCAGTCGTTGGGTGCCGCCATATCCGGGTATCAATCCGAGGTTGACCTCCGGCTGTCCAAATCGTGCATTTTCACTGGCGATCCTGAAATGACAGGCCATTGACAGTTCACAACCGCCCCCCAGGGCAAACCCATTTACGGCGGCCACGATGGGCTTGGTACAGCGCTCCATTCTTGAAAAAATATCCTGTCCTCTTTTGGCCATGGCCACTGCCTGTCCCTTGTTCAAACTATTAAATTCTGTAATATCTGCACCCGCCACAAAGGCTTTGGAACCTGCCCCGGTTATAATCACCGACCTCACCTCTTCATTCTGTTCAATTTCAGTTATAACATTTTCAAGATCAGTGAATACATCCTTGTTTAAGGCATTTAGTTTCTCCGGCCGGTTGATCGTAATCGTTAAAACATTATTCCCGAGCGTGGTAAGCAGCGTTTGATACATAGTAGGAGTTTTATCAAAAGTACCAAAAGAAAAAGCCGCACCAAATTGATGCGACCTTCCTAAACCGTCCTCTATATTAAGTTTAATTATTCTAAAAAAATTAGTGCAAATATTGGGCCTGAATTCATAGTACCAACGCCAGTAACATAATGGCTACGGCCAGGAGCGCGACCATTAATATATCTATAACAAATTCTCTTGTTATCAGATTTCTTTTATTATCATTCAGTTGTTCCTCGTTCTGTTTATCAATCATGCTGCAAGCTAAGACAGATCATGACCAGGAAGATTTTGCATTTAGCGAAAGGCAACTATTGTTGAGTGTGTGGTGCAGAAACCCTACCGTTGAATTCTCCAAACGGCAAAAATTTCCACAGAATAGTCTGTAGCAACCTTAGGCTAGTATTTCAACCATACAGCGAATTGGCGATTATACTTTCATGTCTTAAAATAAATTGTTTATGAAAAGTATTGTTTTGTTCGCTTCTATTTTAAGAATAGCGTTGATCACTGCGATCATCGGCTTTGCTCTATGTGCAAATGCACAAAACGTAGCAATAAATACTTCAGGCAATTCCGCTGATGCGAGTGCAATGCTTGATGTTTCGAGTATATCCAAAGGGTTTTTGCCGCCACGTATGACAACTATTCAACGTACAGGCATTTCATCACCCGCCAATGGATTAATGGTATATGATACCGATACGAAAACGTATTGGTATTTTTCTACAACGTGGAAAGAAATAACCAATGGTGGGGGCGGTGGAAACTTTGCTCTTCCCTATTCAGGACTTGCAGATCATTCAGCTCCTGCATTTTCCATCTCGAATACCAGCACCAATTTTAATTCAATTGGATTGTTTGGAAGAGTTGGAAGCACCCCAAGCGGTGTTGCGCCTCTTGGCAACTCAGGTATTTGGGGAGATAATGCCGGAGGCATTGGTATTGCCGGAACAAGTAAGTCAATAGGTGTATATGGAGCAACGGGTTTAAATGATCTGAATGGTATTGGTGTATTAGGGATCACTTCCAGTACGGCACCAAACGTCGGGGCTGTAACGGCGATCAATCAGTCAAACGGCATTGCAGTATATGCAGAATCACTTGACAGCGGAACAGCGGTATATGGCAAAACAAAAAAGCAAAATGGCGCCGCTATCTACGGAATAAACAGCTCTGTACAGGGACATGGAGTAAGAGGTGCTGCAACAGGTAATGATGGTGTCGCCATTTATGGTGATGCTGGTATTTCCAATTCTAATTCCTATGCAGGATATTTCAGGAATTGGAATGCCGCCAATTCCAAAAATGTTGTACAGATCGATAATCTTGGAACGGGAAATTTCCTGTCATTAACCGATGGTCTTGGCGATACAAAAGCAACCGTTGCCAAAAATGGACAGATCAATACAGATGGCAACATTTATACACAGGGAGATCTTTATGTAAACGGGCTTAAAGGTATTGTCAGGAACACCTACAGTAATCAAATGAGGATGGAGGTGATGAACGTAACCATTCCGGGTGGCTTCCATTTTGTAGTAAGTGGCGAATTTGTAAATACACAGAATGTTACCGTTAATTTCAACACCCCATTTGCCCAAGCTCCGGCTGTATACCGCGCAAACCTGGTGTCGCCAGCCAACAGCACTGTTGAGTTTATGAATTTCAGGATATATGATGTAACAACGACGGGATTTAAGATCAATCTAAGTCCAAATTCTAATTTCGATTTTGTCAGCGTTGCTACTACATTCAAATTTATTGTTGTTGGCAACGATTAGAAAAAGGCTCGTTGAAATAAATGTTTCAATTGCTCAAAAAGCTGTCAGTGATGACAGCTTTTTACTTCCCGTTCCCGGGAAAAAGGGTTGCAACTGTTCCTAACACCGTCGTGCAATTGCAGGCGGTGTTTTTTATTGCACGCTTCGTTGTTATTCTACAACGATTCAATGATCAAAATAACCTGATCAGCTGTATAATTTTTTTTTAGCCTGTTGCGTACTGCATTTTTACAGGGTTAATAAAAAT
>JAICPX010000238.1 GCA_025929635.1 Chitinophagaceae bacterium | reverse complement strand
CGTTGATTTTGAAGCAAAGAAAAAAAAATGCGATGAAGCTTTTGCCGCTGTGCAAAGACTAAATGAAAGACTGAAGCTCCCAACAATTATTATGGGAGGCTCGCCCGCTTTCTCAGTTCATTGCAAGAGAAAGAATATTGAATGCAGCCCCGGCACATTTGTTTATTGGGATAAAGGTTATGCTGATCTGTGTCCCGAACAGGGATTTCTACCGGCAGCAGTTTTAGTGACAAGAGTTATTTCGTTGCCCTCTTCCGATAAGATCTGCACTGACCTTGGCCATAAATCCGTTGCTGCCGAAAATGAGATTTCAAAAAGAGTTTTCTTTCTGAATGTTGAAGGTTTAAAACCTGTTGGACAAAGTGAAGAGCATCTTGTCTTAGAAACAAACGAAAATCACTCAATAAAAGTAGGCGATGTTTTTTATGGGTTACCTTACCATGTTTGCCCAACTGTTGCCCTGTACGAGAGAGTCGTCACTGTTGAGAATGGGAAAGCAACTGCAGAATGGAGGAATGTCGCGAGAGACAGAAAGTTAACTGTTTGATAATTGAAAATGGAGATTGGTTATTGTTTAAATGATAATCTCTGATATCTGATCTCAAATATCAAATATCATCGTAATATGTTCATTGTTGATGCTCATTTGGATCTGGCCATGAATGCAATGGAATGGAACCGCGATCTTCGGTTACCGATCAATATTATTAATGAAACAGAAAAGGCATTAACTGATAAACCTGACCGTGGCAATGCTACGGTTTGTTTACCTGAACTAAGAAAAGGGAATATTGGTTTAGTTGTAGCAACACAAATTGCAAGGTATGTTGCGAAAGGGAACCCGCTACCCGGATGGCATTCTCCGGAACAGGCATGGGCGCAAACGCATGCTCAGCTTGCCTGGTATAAATCTATGGAAGAGCAAGGGGAGATGGTCCAGATAAAAGAATTACGGGGCTTAAATATTCACCTTGATATCTGGAATGATGATTCTCCAGGTGAACACAAACCCATAGGATATATTTTAAGCCTTGAAGGTGCGGACTCTTTAATCACCGTTGACTATTTGCAGAGGGCTTATGAATATGGTTTAAGAGCAGTTGGGCCTGCCCATTATGGCCAGGGCAGGTATGCAAATGGAACTGATGCAACAGGTGAAATGGGGAAACAGGGATTGGAGTTGTTGAAGAAGATGGAGTCACTCAATATCATTTTAGATGCAACACATCTTTGTGATGATGCATTCTGGCAGGCGATGGATAATTTTCACGGGCATGTGTGGGCAAGTCATAACCTTTGCCGTGCAATAGTTGATCATAATCGTCAGTTCAGTGATGATATGATAAAAGTTTTGATTGAAAGAGGAGCGGTCATTGGTGCTGCCTTTGATGCGTGGATGATCGTTCCGGAATGGGAGAGAGGGAAATCAACACCAGGGACGATGAATTGCAGTATGGAAAAAGTAATAGATCATATCGATCATATTTGCCAGCTGGCCGGTAATTGCCAGCACGTCGGTATCGGTTCCGATCTGGACGGCGCATATGGAAGAGAACAATGTCCATATGACCTGGAAACAATCGCCGATCTTCAAAATATTCCTTCATTGCTTCACAAGCGGGGTTATTCGGATAGTGATATTGAAAATATCATGCATAAGAATTGGATAAATTTTTTGCGCAGGGCGTGGAGTTAAATTGAAGTGTTTTTTATTGATGATGGTTGTACTGTTATCCCCCATGGATAACCTGTTTATAGAATGTAGCAATGAGCGTTCTCGACTCCGCAGGAGTCACCGTTGAAATTATTTGGTAGCTCCTACGGAGCTTGGTGTACTGGCTGGAATATTATATAAACAGGCCGCTCCTGCGGAGCATGAGTTGTTTTCGTTCAACGCCGCGTTAAGGCTGGGGTTATGTATTGGGAAATTACATTACAAGGCCTTTGATCCTTTAATTACTTCAATACGGCGAAGGACTCACCGATGTCCATCCGCCATCTATTATCAAACTCTGTCCGGTTATATGTCTTGAGGCAGGTGAAACTAAAAACAATGCAGCATTTGCAATATCACTTGTATTTGCTGGTTTACCCATTGGCGTAATACGGCTCCAGGTATTTGTGTATTCCTTATCTGCTAATGTTCTTTCGGTCAACGTGGCGCCGGGAGCAATTGCATTCACGTTGATATTATATGGTGATAACTCGATCACTAAATTTTTAGCGAGCATCTCTAAGCCTGCTTTTGTAACAGCATAAGCAGCTAAATTTTTATGGGCCTGGTGTCCAACAACAGAAGACATAAACAAAATGCTCCCACCACTCCTTTGCTCTTTCATTTTTTTTGCTGCCGCCTGTGCAAGGAAGAAACCACCGGCAAGATTTAGTTGTAATACTTTATTGAAGGCATCCGGGGTATAATCAAAGAAGTCTGCGTAGAGCGTAATGCCGGCATTTGCGATCGCCATATCCAGTTTTCCATATTCACTTACGGCATGATCGACCATCTTATTTATAAACAAAACGTCTCCGGCATCACCACTTAACCCTATACATTTCCCTCCTTGTTGTTCGATCTTGTTTGCTGCTGAAATGCAAATTGTTTCATCAATATCATTTAACAAAACAGAAGCACCGTTTAACGCAAGCTGGCGGGCAATTTCAAAACCAATTCCCTGCCCCGCACCTGTAACAATAACCGATTGATCAGAAAATTTCTGCTGACTCATAAATGGTATTGGAAGATACTATTTCCTGCTGAATAGACTTTTGTCGCATCCCGACTAAGCCGGGACCACCCGGGAAGGGCTTAGTAGATGTTCGGATGCCGGGTGCACCCTAATTGCATCATGCACTTAACATCTTCTCCAAATAAGCATAACTCCAGCCATTGCATCCCTGGCATATCGAGCTTGACAAATAATGGTTCATACCTGGTTTACCGCAGGGAGAAGATCAATAAAAAAGCTGGACAAATTTATTTTTCCAGGAGAGCCGCCAGCATCACCGCACCACTTGACTGTATGAATTGTCTTCTTTTCACACTTTTTATTTTTTCTTGTGCTGTAACATCCACCTTAAATAATCAGGTTCTGCGAATGCATTATCCCAGCTATTGTGATTTACACCGGGATATTCAGAATATTTCACTTCGGCCTTTAATGATTTTAATTTTTCGACCATTTCTCTTGAGAGTTTTGGATCAACAATTGCATCGGCTGCACCATGAAACACCCAAAAGGGAATTTTTGCTACCCTATTGTCGTAGCGTTTTACATCTCCGCCACCACAAATCGGCAAGGCCGCTGCATATAGCGCCGGATAACGATAAACAGATTCAAATGTTCCCATCCCACCCATTGATAATCCTGTTATGTAAACTTGTTTCTTATCCACCGCTTCGTCATTGATCAGTTGTTTTACCAATTCATTGGCAGCGACCAGTGGCCAGTTTGGCGGTGCGGTATAATCAAATTCAATTTTAAACGGCTGTACAGTCCGGTCAATTTTTGTTACTGCCCAGAAGGATTCTGCAGGACACTGAGGAAATACAACTATCGCAGGAAAATTCTTCCGGTTGGCATCAGTCAGGAATAGTCTGGAACCATGAATAAGTTGCTTTTCATTGTCCTTTCCTCTCTCACCAGCTCCATGCAGGAACAATAACAAAGGATATTTTTTTGACTTGTCGTAATTGGCGGGGTAGAGGATACGATAAGGCAGCGTATTACCATTATAAACGAATTCTTTTTTCTCGTAGTCATCCAAAGCATGGTCAACTATTCTCTTTTTTGTTAAGCCCTGCACACCAAGCCAGTCATAGAATCTTTCGATCCATTTATCAGTGGGCAGGTTTTGTTTACGCATTCCAAAGCCATGATTGCCTCTTGCATACATGTGCAGTTCCGCATCATGTTTTGTTGTAAGCCATTTGTTGTAAAGATCAACACTATGTGGTGCGAGACCCAATACATCGTCGTTTGCTGTTGCAATGAATAGTGGCGGAGCATCGTTTGCAACATCTCCGATCATTGTTGATGGAAAATAGGGATAGATTGGTGCTGCAAAATCAGGACGATTCTCTTTTGTATAACCAAACATCGTAGCAGCGGCAACCGTACCACCGGCTGAAAAGCCCATAATGCCAATTCGATCAGGTGAAATATTATATTCACCAGCATGTTTCCGAACCCAGGCAATTGCATTGCGTCCATCAGCTACGGAAAGGGGAATGACTTTATTGACATCATCGTCAAATTCTTTCTTACCCATTTTTCCGGCCAGTTCAGCAGTAGGATCGTTTGAAAGAACATGCACCAGGCGGTATTTCAAAACAAAACATGTAATACCCTTTTCTGCCAACCATGTTGCTGCATCAAATCCTTCGCTGTTTATCGATAACGCGTGAAAACCACCGCCCGGTGCAATTACCAATGCCGTACCATTGGCTTTACCTGTTTCGGGCTGAAAAACAGTAAGCGTAGGTTTAGTGACATTATACACCACTTTTGTTTCCCACATGTTCTTATCGTTCTCGGCTTCAGTCCAGTTCCAACTTTCAGAACCGGGCGCAGGTCCATCATATAGCGGAACTATCTTTTGTTGGGCATTGGCAATTGAAAAAATGAATAGACCCAGGATTGCAAATAGATTTTTCATGCGGCAAATTTTTGATGACGGAAATTATTTATAACTCAGGCCGAAACCAAATTTATATAGCGGCTCCTTTGAATCATAAGGAACATCCTCTTTTTGATTTCTCACAGCTTCCATAGATGATGGCAATTCAAAAGGAAGCTTTCCTCCTGGTTTTGCCTTACCAAAAATAACATCAAGCACAGCCTCGTCGCTTGCTCCAAAATCAGCAAACAATCCTTTCGCTGCTGCACTGATCTCAGGAATCACTGCCGGCCGATCAAGATTGATATCAACAATTGTTGGAACCGTCTTCAATAAATTGAGAAGGCTGTCTTTTTCTTTTCCTTTGAAATCAAGATCCCCGTGATGAAACATTCTTGCCATCATTATTGGTGATTCAACGGGATAAAACGGGGTATTTAATCTAACGATGGCGATATCTGCGTCGGCAGGGTTCAAAACAACGGTTCCGTACCGGCCAGCAACATCAGGCTTAATATTTTTTACATAGATCTTGAGAATATTTTGTTTTAATGGCAATAGATTGTTCTCATTCTTCAATAAGGTCATTGCCCTGCGTTGAGAAGCGTCTGCCAGTTTTTTTGATTCCGCATTGTTGAATACCGCATCGACCTTGCTTTCATCAACAAATGGATCATCAAATAAACCCAATTGAAATTTTTGTTTCAATAGTCTTTTAATAGACTCATTTAGCCTTGTTTCGGAAAGCTTTCCGGCTTTTACCAGGCTAACGACATGTTCAGCACAGCTTTCGCCACCAAACTGATCACATCCGGCATCGATTATTTTTTTCACTCTTTCCTCTTCGCTTAAATTTTCCGCTCCCCAGGCACGGGCTGGCCAAACTACCGGGCCCATCTTCGTATCGGAAACCAATCCCCAGTCTGTGCATACAACACCGTTATATTTGTATTTTGTTCTCAACAAACCGCTTATGATATCTTTATTATAGGCCATTGCAACTTCTTCACTGGTTTGACCCACGGGTATTCCATAATAGGGCATGATGGCCGCAGTTCCTGCTTCAAATGCTGCTTCAAAAGGTATAATATGATAATCAAACTTATTGCCGGGATAGATCTGTCCTTTTTGAAATGGAAAGTGTGGATCCAATCCTTCTTTTTGCGGTCCACCCCCGGGAAAATGTTTTGTCATGGTAGCAACACTGTTGGCGTTTAACTCCTCACCCTGGAAACCGAGAATATATGCCTTCACCATCCTGGCTGTGAGACCGGCATCTTCACTAAATGATCCTGAAATACGGGGCCATCGAGGTTCTGTTGCGAGGTCGATTTGGGGATGCAATGATTCGCGTATACCTACCGCTAAGTATTCCTTTCTTGCTATTTCAGCGAACTGCCGGGTTAATTTTTCATCACCGATAGCGCCAAATCCTAATGCTTCACACCATTGTGAAAAACTAGCCGCCGTCATGGCGAAAATGGAACTGCTGAAATGATTGCGTGGATCACTGGCAATTGTTATTGGAATACCAAGCCGTGTTGAATCTTCCACATATTTCTGCATTCCGTTATACCATTTCGCTAATGCTTTTGGAGAAGGGATTGCCCATAAATTGAAATGATTCATCTTTTTTTCACGGACCAGTCTTAGTGCGTTTGGTGCAAAGGCAAACATCCCCGTGGCAGGTTTATCTTCAATTGAACCATCGTCATTTACCCTGGCGCCGTTTATGAACATCATCCCCGCTTTTTCTTCCACCGTCATTTGCCCGAGCAGATCATTGATCCTTTTTTCAAATGGCTGTGATCTGTCTTCGTACACATCCATCTTACCGTTTTTATTAAGATCACGATAAGCGGGAGGAGCCGGTTTGTAGTTAAATGAAATAAACAACATCAATAACAGGGTTACAAGACCCAGGTGCACCAATCGTTTCATGATATTTTATTGAGATTTAAAATATTTTCAACGGGCATGATATTGTTCAGAAGGACAGACGAGCTGTAAAGTTCAGAAGAAAAAAACCTGGTAACGGTTGATAAATATCAAAAACTCTTATCGTGCAGACCTGATCCTGCTCAATGTTTCAAGAGTGATACCAAGAAATGACGCAATATAGGTAAGCGGCACCCGCTGAACAATTTGTGGGGATCTCTCCAAGAGTTTTTCATATCGCTGCTGCGCCGATTCAAATTGTATTGAGTCCATCCTGACCTGTGAAAGAATCAATGAACCAGTGACCATTTTCCTTAATAGTCTTTCCACGTCATGATACTTATCCGCCAGGCGCATAAAATCATCATGATGGATACCGTACACTTCGGAAGGCTCAATTGTTTGAATGATCAAATGACTTGG
>JAICPX010000349.1 GCA_025929635.1 Chitinophagaceae bacterium | reverse complement strand
GATACCGTTATGAGGATAGTTAACCTTATTCAAAACTTTTAACATTGTTTCCTCTCCGAACAGACGTTGTATTACTTTCAAACTTCCATCTGTCGCGTTGGATACGCCAGCCGTGCTATACAAATTTCCGCTTTCCGTTACACTCGTATTTTGAACCCAAACAGGTTTGGTAAATCTCTTCCGCAACTTGTCATGACCAGTTGCATGTGAGGTAAGGGGAATACCATCATAGATGCCGGACGCTGCTGCCGTCCAGGCTCCATCACAAATTGATAAGAATAGAACAGAATCGTTGAAATGTTTTTGTATCCACATGGTTTTCTCTGCGGATGCCGGGTCATGCATGTATGGAATTACAATAACATCTGGATTTATTTTTAATGAATCAACTTCGTTGTAGCTGAAATGAGGAAGCACAAACGGGCCATTCTCGGTGACTATTGGATATTTTTTCTGAGCAGCTATGTACACATTTGCCATACCAGTCTCGTTAAAAAGAAAATACGGTGTTAACATATCGAACGTTTCCGTCATGTCATTATCTGCCATTATTATTACAGTTTTCTTTGCGCTATCGTAAACAGGATAGTCCCATTTAAAATTGGTTGTGCCGATATAGGGAGGAAAATATTTAAGCTCCCTGATCGGTTTTAATTTTACATATACAATAGTAGAAATGGCCAAAAGAATCAGAACTATTACACCTATTTTCTTAAATCTCTTTTTCATTTTGCAACGGTTTTGTTTACGAGTCAAAAGTATATTACCTGTAGCCAGCGACCGTTACATTACTTTGGGGATAGTTTATATTATACTGGAATAAGATCGATCAGATCTGATCCAGGGTTTTACGCTTGGCTGCGCCAATTTCTTTGAAATGTGAGGGAGTTAAGCCAGTTACCTTTTTAAATTGACTTGACAGGTGTGCCACGCTACTATAATCAAGCTCAAGGGCAATCTGCGATAGGCTAAGGTGGCCGTAAACAAGCAGCTCTTTTGCCTTTTCGATACGATGCATGATGGAGAAATTCTCAATAGTTCGCCCCTCCGTGTCAGAAAAAAGTTTGCTCAAAGACGTGTATTCCTGGTGAAGGTGGGACGATAAATAAGTTGACAATTTAATTTTTCTTTCGCTATCATCAACTTCGTTACGGGCTTTCTTAATAACCAGCTGCTTGATCTTCTCGATGATCTCGCCGGTACGACTATCGATCAACTCAAGACCTATTTTTCCAAGTTTACCTTTTAAATTTTCTCTGCCCTTGTCATCGAGTCTGCTACAAAGATGGATTTCGCCAACCAGAATTTTGTGATATGGAATGCCGGAGGATTTCAAAATCTCCTGGACTGATAAAACACATCTGTGGCAAACCATGTTTTTTACTACCAGAATATCAGAATTTTTACTCATCACGGTAAGAATTAAGGAAATTAATTTGTCTTCTTTCGCTTCAACGCATTCAAAAAAATATACTCATAGCTGATCATCCAGGATCGCTTCATGTTCCTGTAGATGTCGCTATTTAATTCAAAGCGATAGCCAAGATTGAGTTTGCTTGTGCTTTTAAATATAAATTGTATCGAGGTAGCAAGATCAAGAAAGTATTTCTCATATTTCCAATCAAGATTTCTTCCGCCCAATAATTCCGCATACACATTCAGATTTGTCTGATCGTAATCTTTATAAACCACCGGTAAGACAAGGTAGCCTGCAGACAAAGAATAATTCAATGCCTGGAAAGCATATTGTTGGGGTGAAGTTTCAGCCCCACGTTTGCGGTCGAACACTTCGGTTTCGCTGATCGTGGCAGAAATTGCCAGCTTATTCCAAAGTTGGGTAGCAATGATACCGGCTTGCACCCCGCTATGATCTCCCATTAAGTTCAATTCATTATGCTGAAGATGATTGCGGCTATAGGCGCCCGTCACAAATGCTGCCATCCGGAAATGTTTATGCACCTCATCCCGGGAAAAAAACCTGTACTTACCATATAACCTGGCTGATTCGTAGTAAAGTGAATTCCCATACATGTTTGAAAAGGTAACAGCCCCATGAACCATCCACTTCTTGGTTAAACCAAACATAACTTCAGGACTATAACGCTGTTCAAGCCCGCCACCATGCACGCCTCTTCCAAACATTCCTGCCACCTTGAGACTTATCGATTTTGCCGGCATGTTAGATGCAGGTTCAGTATAGGGGTAAAGTTCCTGGGCAGAAATATTGATTACAACAATTAATAAAATCGCAATAGAAAAAATTCTCATTCTTAAATTATAAACCAAGCAGCTCTTTGATCTTTTTTTCGAGGTCATCCCGCTCCGGGTTGATAGCCACTACATCACCATCTTTGTTTACAACAAATGTTGCCGGTAATGCATCCACCTGCCATTTGACAGCGGTCATTGAATCCCAACCTCCAAGATCTATGCCTTGCAACCATGTGATCTTATCTTTTGCAACCGCTTTCTTCCAATCTTTCAATTCATCATCAAGCGACACGCTTAATATCTCAAGCCCTTTGTCTTTGTATTTGCTGTACATCTTTACAAGATGCCTGTTTGAAAAACGACAAGGACCACACCAGCTTGCCCAAAAATCAAGTATCAATACTTTTCCTTTCAGGGAGGAAAGCTTTATTGAATCTCCTTTGAGACCTGCTACGGTGAAATCGAGCCGGTTATCTGTGATGTTAGGTATAGGCCCCTGCGCGTTCAATGTGAAAGCAGAAGCAATCAACCCAACACCGAGAATAAAAATTCGAAGGTTCTTCATTTCATGTTTTTTAAGAAGCTCCTCCCGATTTGCAGAGACAAGGCATGCCTTGTCTGTGCAAGTTCGAGATGCTTACGATCAGATAATAACGTGGTAAACCCGTTCTTCAGTATGAATGCCATTTTTTATACAGCAATTCTCAGCTTTTCCGGTTTTTATACACTCCAGTTTTGTGGCGGCACTATATTTTTTATACTCCTTTGCTGAAAGAAAATCCTTGTCAACAATGGTAAAAGTCTGCTCACCATTCAGCACTTTGCTGCCCGGACTCACAAAATGAAAATTCTTACCATCGAGCTGTATGTGTTTGTCTTTTTCCACGTTCAGATCGCTGAAATTGCCAGTCACCCTTAATGATGCGACAGAGAACCCGGCATCCTCAACCGCTTTTTTCAACGCATCAAAATCAGCATCGCTGTTATCTTTAAAAGTTATTGCATATTCCTGGCTTTTGATATTCACTTTTACTTCCTGCACGAAAGCAACTTTTTCCAAAGCCACTTTTACTGCCTTTGAACACATCGAACAGGTGAGTCCGCTTGCCTGCAATGACGCTTTTCTGAACTGACCCTGTAATCCTACTGCTACAAAAGCAAATACAAAAGCAACGATTAGCTTTTTCATACCAGACTGTTTTAATGATTAATGTTTATGTTCTTCCTGCTTGCAGCAGTCTTTCCCGCTGTGACCTTCCTTTGTACACTTGCCATCTTTGCAGCAATCCATTTTTGCAACGCCATCTTTACTGCAACATTCTTTGTCTTTACAGCAGTCCATGCCAGCACAGCCTTCTTTTGTGCATTTTTCATTATCACAACAAGCTTTTGCCTCATTCGATCCTTCTCTTTCATATTGGCAACAAGCATGAAGTTTACTGTATGTTTCATTTGTAGCCTTTGCCCCGGCATTGTCATAACCCGCATTTGCAATGCCTTTCTGAATTTTTGCAAGATTGGAGGAGGACGAATTGTATTTAACTGTTATGATTTTTGTGTCTACATTCCACTCTGCATAGGTGGCGCCGGCGGATTTTGCGGCCTTTTCAATTTTAGTTTCGCACATGCCACAGTTTCCTGATACTTTGAAAGTCTCTGTTTTTGTTTTTTGTGCGAATGACACTGTTGCGAATGAGCAACATATTAAAGCGATTGAAAATATTTTAAGCGTTTTCATGAAAATAATTTTAAGATTTGAAAAGACAAATATTCGTGAATCGTGAATGGTCAATCGTCAATAAAAATTTACCTGGTCAATACCATTCACTTTTCACCATTAACCATTGACGATTCACCGTCTCAAATTCTGAAAACGCAATTTTGCAGGTAGGTATCCTGCTTACTTAAAGGGGGAGAATGATTATTAGCGAAAAGTTGATGAGTTGAATTGACAGAACCTTCATTCCAGGTTGGTAAGGGCTCAACAATAGCTAACGTAGTTTCAAATTTAAAGCTGACAGCTGCTGTCTGCTGTTCATCCTGGATCTTAAAGATCTTCACCTCGTCATTGCAGCAGCCCGTGTCGTCAGTATGCATTCCACAATTACCGCAGATCTCGGTTGTTTTATCTCCTAACTGCAATGAATCCAGCTCATCCATGCAATAGTGATAACTGACAATCACGCCGGTACTGAAACTAAAATAGAATAAGAGCAATATGGCTGCAATGCCTTTTTTCATGTCGGGACAAAGATAGTGTGGACTTTCATTAAAATGCTATGATCATGGTCGTAAATTTTGTGACTGGTAATAAATTGACGATCAGTTAACAAAAGTCCAGTATATGCCAAGGCGAATGTTTAAAGCCGGATATGGGTAGTCTGGCGCGCCAAAATTATGGCGACGAAAACTAAACCCATTTACTGTACTCATCGTATTCAAATTTTCAACACGGAAAAAGGCCCTGAAATTCCGAATACGGAAATGGAGATAATAGGTAATATCCGGCCGATTGCTTATCCTGACACTGTCCTGGTAAAAAAATTTACCAATAGCAGGCGAATACCCGTCGGCTTTGTAAGGGGTGTGATACTTTATTTCAAGACCGGTAGCAAGATTTAATTTTCTAAACCCCAACGTTCCTTCATAACCAATGCGATTACGTGTAAAAATCGCAGGCAGGTTCAAAGCCACATTGCCGGTTTTTTGCTGGAAATAAATATCACTATGCCATAACCAGCGTTTGCCGATCCTGATGATCTTCTCGACCCCGATCTGTAATAGATTAAATAGGGCATTCTCCTGCTCTGCTTTATAATAATCGGTAAAATAAGTATAGTTGCTTACTAAAAAATAATTACCCGAAAGTCTCAGGTTCAGCGACGGTTGGAATAACGAAGCGCTGAGCAGGGTGATATTTTCTTTATTAAAACTTTTTTGAACATCAAAATAAAAACTGCTGTGGCTGTCAAAGACAAATGAAGGTGTACGATTGACATTCTTAAATCCAAGATCAACATAACCGG
>JAICPX010000301.1 GCA_025929635.1 Chitinophagaceae bacterium | reverse complement strand
TTTTATGAATATCCAAAGGGATCTCATTGCTCAATCCGTGATAGATCTCAATGTTCAATTCTTCCAGGTCATTGGTTACCCATTTACTTCTCCAAACCGCTGACAGCGTTTTATTCAATAACCCTGAAGGCAGGACTTCATGAACATTTTTCCCGTTCATTTGAAATAAACCCGATGCTTTTGGATTAAATAAATAATAATCATGCTGTGAAAAGAATTCTGCCAGCGAGCCGATAAGTGTTCTGCTGTAATGACCCAACCCTGTGCCATTGTGATATGCTCGTTTTGCATCAAAGCCGATATTCATAAAGCTGCCAATTTGCTAATCTGCAAATTTGCTAATAAAATATTGAATGTCCTTCTTTTTAAGTTAGACTACATTTGTATAAATGACTAGCAACAAAATAAAAGTGGTCATAACCGGTGCATCGGGCATGGTTGGGGAAGGCGTATTGCATGAATGTCTGCAAAGCAATGATGTGGAAGACATATTGGTTGTTGGAAGAAGAAGTTGTGGCTATACCCATCTGAAATTAAAAGAGATCGTTCATGCAAATCTCCATGACCTTTCCACTATTGAAGATCAGTTAAAGGGCTATAGTGCCTGCTTCTTCTGTTTGGGTATGAGTTCAGTTGGTGTAAAAGAGCCAGCGTATACCAGGGTGACTTATGATCTTACGATGCATTTTGCAGCAACACTAAGCAGGTTAAATCCTGGTATGACATTCTGTTATGTTTCCGGTAGCGGTACGAATGAAAAGGGAAGACTTATGTGGCAAAGGGTAAAGGGAAAAACGGAAAGTGATTTGATGAACCTTCCATTTAAACAGGTTTACAATTTCCGTCCCGGTGTGATGAAACCGACAAAGGGATTAAAGAATACGCTATCCTTCTATAAATGGATGGGCTGGCTATTCCCGATCATCAAGATAATCTCTCCAAAGTCTGTATTGACATTAAAACAGGTTGGCGATGCGATGATAAATGTTACGATGAAAGGATATGAGAAGAAGATTTTGGAAGTGAGGGATATTAGCGCATTGTCAAAAACTTAAAAAGGGAGTGGTTTTTCCCCGAATAGCATTACTTTCCTGATCAATCCTCTTTTTAGTCTATTAACACAAGCCCGGGGAGGATTTTCTGGAAGCTGATAAAAAGTCCGTTGATAAATATAAAAAGAGCAGGTTCAGACGAATTGGAAAAATAAATCATCATGAAAGCAAAGTCAATCAAAGGAAAATCAACAGAAGAAATCAGTTCTGCATTAACTGAAAGCGTGGCCGACGGATTCAAGCCAACTTTAGCTATTGTATTCATTTCTGTTAAACAGGACAGAGAAGCTATTTGCAAATTACTTGAGGAAAAAGGCATTCAGGTATTTGGTGCTACCACTGCAGGAGAATTTATTGATGGCGAAATTGAAGAAGGGAGCATTGTCATGATGTTGCTAGACATGAATCCAGCTTATTTTAAAATGGAATTTATTGAAACAAGCCCGGAGACCGCCTTAGAAGACGCAAGCAAACTCGGCATTTCCGGAAAAGAATCCTTTACCAATCCTGCGTTTATTATAGCAACCGGTGGAGTATCATTAGATGGTGAACCAATTGTTGAAGGCATCATTCAAGGTTCTGGAAAATCTCCCTCGTCGGCAGACAGGGAAGTAACCGTATTCGGAGGTAAGGCAGGAGATGATCTGGCACTTGAATCAACATTTGTTTTTACGAACGGAAAAAGTAAAGACTATGCACTTGTTGCACTCATTATTGATGAAGACAAAATAGATGTTAAAGGTATAGCTACTTGTGGGTGGAAGGCTATTGGCACCACAAAAACAGTTACTAAGAGCGAAGGCAATATTGTGTATACCATTGACGATAAACCCGCATTGGATATGTTGATGAATTACCTGGGGGTCGAGATAAAGATCGATAACAATAAGGAAATCGCGACATTTCTAAGCTCCTGGTATTATCCTTTGCAAGTAGAACGAGAAAATGCAGATCCTGTAATACGTACAGCCATGTTTGCCAATCGTGAAGAACGTTCACTTATTTGTTCTGGAAATGTGCCTCAAGGGTCAAAAATCAGGTTTTCGCTGCCACCAGATTTTGATTCCATCAAAACAGTCGTTGCAGAATGTAAAGGCATTAAGGACAATGCACAGCAGCAAGCCGATGCCTTGATCATGTTTTCATGCGTGAGCAGATATTTATCGTTTGGGATGGTAATGAAAGAGGAGATAGAGCAGGTGCAAAAAATATGGGATGCGCCCATGGCCGGCTTTTTTTCCTATGGCGAATATGGAAAATCAAAAACAGGTAAATATGAGTATCATAATAATACGTGCTGCCTGGTGGCATTAAAAGAAAAATAAATCTAAACACCACCAACCGATTCGTTTCGGTACAATTTTCGAGTTGTTCAACAGACCCGGTAGCTATGGGGTTTTCGAACGATTAACACTTCGCTCCGCTCGGTAGAGGGTGTTCGTTGCAAGGGTCTTTCAATCGAGTTACTCAAGATGATATCAACGAAATTTTGCTACTGAAATGCCATCCCAATTTTTCTTTCCTTTAATCTTTCTGATATCTCTGTAAGAATTAAGGGATCATCAATAGTTGAGGGTATAGCGTATTCAACACCATCTGCAATATTGCAAATGATCTTACGAAGAATTTTGCCGGATCTTGTTTTGGGTAATCGTTTTACGATCGTAGCATTCTTAAAATAAGCAATCGGGCCAATTCTTTCTCTTATCAAAGTGACCAGCTCTTCTTCCAGCCTTTCTTCTTCTATAGCTGCACCATCTTTCAGCAACACCAGGGCTACGGGACGTTGTCCCCTTAACTCATCCGAAATTCCTACAACTGCACATTCAGCGACCACATCATGCATGGCCACGAGTTCTTCCATTTCGCCGGTGCTCAACCGATGACCGGCCACATTGATCACATCATCAATGCGACCCATTATGAAGAAATATCCATCATTGTCTTTATGACCACCATCTCCCGTCAAATAATAACCGGGATATTTTTCGAGATACCCTTTCCTGAATCGCTCATCATTTTTCCAAAGTGTGGGTAAACAACCGGGAGGCATGGGCAATTGCACAACAACTGATCCTTCTTTGTTTGCATCAAGCATGGTGCCATCCTCAGAAAAGATCCCGATATCATAACCACAGACAGGTAATCCTGCAGAGCCGGCTTTTGGTGGAAGTAGCTCAATACCTCTCATGATACCTAACATCGGCCACCCACTTTCCGTTTGCCACCAATGATCAATAATTGGTCGTTGCAAGAGATCATTTATCCAATGATAAGTTGGAGGATCACATCGTTCGCCTGCCAAAAACAATGTTTGGAAATGGCTGAGATCATATTGCTTCAATAGTCTTCCTTTTGGGTCTTCTTTCTTTATCGCACGAATCGCTGTTGGCGCCGTGAATAAAGCTTTTACTTTATGTTGTTCGATTACCCGCCAGTAGGCGCCGGCATCGGGTGTTTTTACTGGTTTACCTTCGTACATAATACTTGTGCACCCGTGCAGCAGCGGGCCATAGATCATATAAGAATGACCAACTGTCCAGCCAATATCGCTGGCTGCCCAAAATACATCACCCGGATCAATATTATAGAAACTTTTCATGCTGAACTTAAGTGCAGTGGCGTAACCGCCATTATCCCTGACAACGCCCTTGGGCTTTGCAGTGGTGCCGGATGTATAAATAATATATAGAGGATCGGTTGATAATAAGGGAACACAATCGGCGGCAGCGCCATTCTCCAACAGTCTTGAAAAATCAAGTTCGCCCCTCCCATTTAAAACATCATAATCTTGTTTGCGCTGGAAAAAGATCTTATAAGCCGGTTTATGCTTTGATCTTTTGATCGCATCATCAACAAGCTGCTTATAGGGTATCACTTTGTCAACCTCGATGCCGTATGATGCAGAGATGATCAACTTAGGCTGTGCATCATCGATCCGAACACTCAACTCATGCGGAGCAAAACCTCCAAACACTACAGAATGAATGGCACCGATCCTTGCACAAGCGAGCATGGCAATGGCAGCTTCAGGTATTACAGGCATATAAATTACAACTGTATCACCCTTGGTGACTTCCAGGCTTTGTAATCCACCTGCAAGCTTTGCTACCGCATCTCTCAGATCATAATATGAATATTTTTTTACCGTGCCTGTGACCGGTGAATCATAGATCAAGGCTGTCTGGTCGCCTCTTCCCTGTTCTATTTGATGATCAAGACAGAGATAGCAGGTATTCATTTCTCCATCAGCAAACCAGCGATCAAATCCTCTTTCATCTTTACTTAAAATGTTTGAAGGTTCTTTGAACCATTTGAGCTGCCTGGCCTGCTCTGCCCAGAATTTTTCTTTTTCGTTTATGCTGTATTGATAAATTTCTTTGTAGTTCATTGAATGCAAAAGTTACCCCTAAAATCTAAAAAAAGCAGAAGAATTATTAAACGTGACTATTTCGCTCACCATTCACTTGCTTCGCTCCGCTCGCAATGACGGTTGACCATTCACCATTGACAATTCCCTATTTTCGCAGTTTTAAATAAACAGATACATGAAAGAATTAATTCTCGAAGCATGGAATAACCGTGACCTTTTAAAACAACCGGTATACAGTGATGCGGTAAGAGCAGTGATTGAAGAATTAGACAAAGGAAGATTGCGCGTCGCCTCTCCTGCAGGTAATGGATGGCAGGTAAATGAATGGGTAAAACAGGCGATACTGATGTATTTCGCTATTCAGCAAATGAGGACATGGGATGTTGAGCCTTTTGAGTTTTATGACAAGATGCTGCTGAAAAAAAATTACAAAGAATTGGGCGTTCGTGCCGTGCCACATGCCGTAGCCCGTTATGGCGCATATTTAGCAAAAAATGTTGTGCTAATGCCAAGCTATGTAAATATTGGCGCCTATGTAGATGAAGGAACGATGGTGGATACCTGGGCAACAGTTGGTAGCTGCGCGCAAATTGGTAAAGGAGTTCATTTAAGTGGTGGGGTTGGAATCGGTGGTGTGTTGGAACCATTGCAAGCTTCCCCGGTTATTGTGGAAGATGGATGTTTTATCGGAAGTCGTTGTATTGTTGTGGAGGGTGTGATCGTGGAAAAAGAAGCCGTGCTTGGTGCCAATGTCGTACTAACGCAATCCACAAAGATCATTGATGTCAGCGGCGGCGAACCGATCGAAACGAAAGGTCGCGTACCTGCAAGAAGTGTTGTGATTCCCGGAAGTTATACTAAGAAATTTCCTGCCGGCGAATTTGGCGTTGGTTGTGCATTGATCATTGGTCAGCGAAAACCAAGCACTGACCTGAAAACAAGTCTCAATGAGGCATTGAGAGATTTTAATGTGAGTGTCTAGCAGGTTGGATATTGGATACTGGATGCTGGATGCTGGATACTGGATACTGGATGCTGGATATTCGATATTACGACCAGCGGTACAAAAGAAATCCCATTCGACCGTATGTGCTGCATCAGTACCACTCAAATACTCAATTTGTTTTTGTTGGGCTTTCACCAACGATGAAAACAAAATCAGTACCATGAAAGATAACTTTGGCATCTTATTGCGTTTTATAAATTTCAACCTGGCTGATCACCAGGTTCTTGTTTTTTAATTCGATAGTAATCGTCGCTGCGCCAGTTGTTCTTAAAATATGTATAGTTTCTCCCTGCGAAAACCCTCTAAGTACATTTTCTCTCCATGCAGGAGAATCGGCTTCTGAACTCACATTAACTGTTTGGAGCTTATCGCCGTTTAAGGATATACTGTAGTTCATTTGTCGCTCTTTTTCCATCGCGAAAGTGGGTAAGCATTTTACCACTACGTTATAGGTGCCGGCATTCAACGTTGTCTTATAATTGATAACAGCT
>JAICPX010000208.1 GCA_025929635.1 Chitinophagaceae bacterium | reverse complement strand
TACAAACACCACCGATGCTGATGGTCAACGCCGCAATTCTTTTAAAGCGTGGTGGATGGGCTTAATGATAAACCAGGAAAGAAACATAAGGGAAAAGATGACCTTGTTCTGGCATAATCATTTTGCAACAGAAACAAATGAAATAAACCGTGCAATATGGGCATACAATAATAATGTGTTGTGCCGCCAGAATGCATTGGGAAATCTTAAACAACTGGTTCGGGCAATGACATTGGATGTGGCAATGCTGCGCTATTTGAACGGCTACCTGAATATAAGCGCCGCGCCGGATGAGAATTATGCACGCGAATTGCAGGAACTGTTTACCCTTGGAAAAGAAAATAATCCTAATTACACCGAAGATGATGTAATGGCAGCAGCGAAAGTGTTAACCGGCTGGAAGATCAATGGGAACACCAACACTTATTTCTTTAACAGCAACCAGCACGACAGGAGCAATAAGCAGTTTTCTTCATTTTATAACAACTATGTGTTGACCGGAAGAACCGGTTCAACAGCCGGTAACCTTGAGCTTGATGATCTCCTGAACATGATCTTTTCAAAAAGTGCAGAAGTGTCACGATTCATTGTGAAAAAACTATATCGCTATTTTGTTTACTATAAAATTGATTCAGCAACTGAAACAAATGTCATCAATCCTTTAGCACAGATCTTAGTTTCTAACAACTGGGACATTAAACCAGTTCTTTCGGCACTACTTAAGAGCGAACACTTTTTTGACACCGTAAACCAGGGCTGCTACATTAAATCGCCAATTGATATGGTAGTATCTGTTTGCCGGGAGTATGGAGTTGTATTTCCCGCCAGTTCTGATTATGTGAATGCCTATAATATGTGGACGTATATTCAGAATTTTGCCGCATTGCTTCAACAAAATATCGGTGATCCCCCGGATGTTGCGGGCTGGAAGGCTTTTTACCAGGCGCCTCAGTTTCATGAAACATGGATCAACACAGATACTTACCCAAGAAGAAATCTTTTTACTGATACAATGATCACCTCGGGTTATACACGAGGCGGACAAAAGATAGCGATCGATCCGGTGGCATTTACAAAAAAGCTTGCCAATCCATCCGATCCAAATATCCTGATGAATGATGCATTGGGAATATTGTTCCGGATCGATCTTTCTTCTGCATCCAAATCTGCTTTGAAAAAACAAATATTGCTCACCAACCAGGACCAGGATTATTATTGGACAAATGCGTGGAATGCGTACATCAGTAACCCGACCAATGCTAATTATCAGGTTGTATATACAAGGTTGAGAGATCTCTATAAATATTTGATGGACCTGGCCGAGTATCAATTGTGCTAAACTTAAACGAACCCAAAATGAAAAGGAGAGATTTCTTAAGATATACAGTTCCAGCGGCAGCAGCAACCACAGTTATTGGCAGCATCCCAATTCGCACAATGGGAATGGAATCACCATTGATTCGGGCATTGATGGAATCTCCTGACGATACAGATCACGTGCTTGTACTTGTGCAAATGAATGGAGGTAATGATGGTTTGAATATGGTAATTCCTATCGACACCTATTCAAGTTACCAGGCTGCAAGAACTAATGTTGCTATACCACAAAACAGGATCCTTTCTCTTTCAGGGACATCAAAAACAGGTTTGCATCCTTCAATGACAGGGATTCAATCGCTCTTCAATGAAGGCAAAGCAGCAATTGTGCAGGCAGTTGGTTACCCAACTCCGGATTTCTCACATTTCCGGGCGACTGATATATGGATGAGTGCCTCCGATTCAAATCAATATATCAACAGCGGGTGGATGGGTCGTTATCTGGATGATCAGTATCCGGGTTTTCCGAATGGGTACCCTAACCAGTCAATGACCGATCCGCTGGGAATTCAAATTGGATCGGTTACATCATTTACATTCCAGGGTCCGCAGGTAAGTATGGGAATGAGTATTTCCGATCCGGTAAATTTCTATAATCTTATTAATGGTGTACAGGATCCTGCTCCAAACACTCCTGCCGGATTTGAGTTAACATACATAAGAACTGTTGCAAGGCAATCACAACAATATGCCGATGTGATCAGGACGGCTGCTCTAAGTGTCGGCTCCCAGGCTGCTTATCCCGGCAACAATTCATTGGCAGATCAGTTAAAGATCGTTGCACGCTTAGTAAAAGGCGGGTTGAAAACAAGAGTGTATATGGTCAGCATTGGTGGATTTGATACACATTCAACCCAGGTAAATCAAACCGATACAACCACAGGTACCCACGCTACCTTGCTGCAAAGGGTTTCCGATGCAATAAAAGCATTTATGGATGATCTGAAATTTTTAGGTGTGCAAAAAAGGGTATATGGAATGACCTTCTCTGAATTTGGAAGAAGAATAAAATCAAATTCAAGTCTTGGTACCGATCATGGCGCTGCCGCACCAGTGATATTATTTGGTGAATACGTTGCAGGAGGCGTGATGGGAACGAATCCAACAATACCTTCGAATGCAAATGTGATCGATAACGTACCGATGCAATACGATTTCAGAAGCATATATGCATCTATTCTTTCAAATTGGTTTTGCGTTGATAATACAACCCTGCAAACAGTAATGCTTAAAAATTTCCAGAGCCTGCCAATTGTAAGAGCGAACTCGTGTAATTCCAATATGCCTGATCTGCAGAATAATTTACTTATCAGGAATTATCCAAATCCATTCACAGGATCTACCACGATAACATTTACAACGGAAGGCGGGCATACTTCGATCATGATCATTGATACACTGGGAAGAATGATCAGTACGCTGGTTGACCAGGAATATACGGGACCCGGTCAATACTCAGTTACATTTAATGCGGAACGGTTGGCTGCGGGCGTCTATTATGCAAGATTGCAAAATGGCGCTTTGCAACAGGTAAGATCAATGTTGAAAGTGAAATAACGGTTTTTTGTTGCAATCAGGGTTGCAAACTTTTTTATAACAGCAACGTTGAAAAAAAGGCATAAGTTATAATTTTGCGCCGATGTTGTTGGGAAAAAATCATATCAGTAAGGCAATATCATCGGTTTTACTTGTAGTTCTGCTGCTGGTGCATAGTGTCAAACTTTTACACTCACATCCAGGCAACGGTTCTTGTTCAAAAGATCTTCATAGCAGTTCCGTTGTTAAGAACAGTTCCGATTGCAGTGTTTGTAATTACCAATTAGCAAAGGATACAGTGGCGCAGGTTTTCTTCCAGCATGAACCACATGTTCCCTGTCAAAATCTCATTCAACTACATTTAGATTCATTTTATAAGACTTCATTCCATTCTGCTTTTGAAGGTCGCGGACCTCCCTTCGGCATCTAATTTGTTTTCACTTACTGGTCTTTTTGCCTGATCGAAGATTCTTTGTACAGCTTGAGTAAACAAAGATTTCTCATTTACTTTAAAACAATAACATGTTCAGAACAATTTTATACATCTCTATATTTTGTTTTTTATCATTAAAAAATCCAGCGCAGCAAAAGAACCTGGTAAATAATGAATCAAAGGGGGCTTCAGTGCAGATAACTTTTTCGGGAAAGATAACCGATGCAAAAACAGGAGAGCCTTTGCCGGGAACGAGCCTGTTATTCCCGGATTTGAAGCTTGGAACATCTGCCGATAATTCGGGAAAATTTGTGTTTGCAAATGTTCCTCCCGGGCATTATTTGATCGCAGTTTCTCATGTTGGCTACGCCAGCATCATTGAACATATAGATATTGATAAGAACACAGAAAAAGATTTTGCATTGCAACCTTCTGTTCTCGAGAACCAGGGGGTAATTGTAACCGGGGTTTCACATGCTACAAACGTAAGAAAGGCGCCGATTCCAATTACCACGGTGCGCCGGTCCGAAATGCTTCAATCATCTTCTACAAATATTATCGATCTGCTGGCAAAGAAACCGGGGATCTCACAACTTAGTACCGGTCCCGGTATTTCAAAACCAATTATTCGTGGTCTTGGATACAATCGTGTATTGGTAGTAAATGAAGGCGCACGACAAGAAGGACAGCAATGGGGTGATGAGCACGGGATCGAGATCGATGAATTAAGTGTGAACAGGGTAGAGATATTAAAAGGTCCCGCATCGTTGATGTACGGTAGCGATGCTATGGCCGGAGTTATCAATCTTATTACGAATATACCCGTTTCAGAGGGGACAATAAAAGGAAACTTGCTGACAAATTATCAAACCAATAATGACCTGGTTGCTTTGAATGCAAATATCGCCGGCAATATAAAGGGGATTAACTGGAATATTTATGGTACAACAAGATCGGCGGGTAATTATGAAAACCGTTACGATGACAAGGTCCCTGGGGCATCATTTAATGAAAAAAATTTCGGCGGATACATTGGTGTTAATAAAAAATGGGGTTTTAGCCACCTGGTCTTTAGTTCGTTTGATCAAAGCCTGGGGTTAGTTGAAGGGGACCGTGATGCTGCAACGGGCAGGTTCATTCTATTTGCAGGTACGCCACTGGAAAGAATTGCCACCAGTGAAGATCTTAATGAAAGAAGACCGTTTGTCCCACGACAAAATATCAGGCATTACAAGATTGTGAGTGATAATAGCATCGGCATTGGTAAAAGCAGGCTCAAAATAAATGCGGGATTACAGAATAACCAGCGCAAAGAATTTGCTGATCCTGAGGACAAAAATGAAGCCGAGTTGTTTTTTGATATGAATACTATCACCTATAATGCACAATTTGTTTTGCCGGAAGTAAAAGAATGGCATGTAACGATCGGTGCCAGTGGTATGTATCAGCAAAGCAAGAACAAGGCTGCCGAAGTATTGATACCGGAATATGATTTATTTGATATCGGTGGCTTTATTTACGTGCAGCGATATTTTGAGAAATTTACTTTAAGCGGTGGCGCCAGGTATGATAATCGAACGGTTGATTCAAAAGAGCTGTTTGAAGGTTCAAATTTGAAATTTGAAGCGTTTAATAAATCTTTTTCTAATTTTTCGGGTAGCATAGGTTTTAGCTATGAGCCCGCTGATTTTCTCACGTTAAAGGCGAACATCGCCCGCGGGTTTCGTGCACCGAACATTGCGGAGCTGGGATCAAATGGAGTGCATGAAGGAACGTTTCGATATGAATATGGCAATAAAGATCTGAAATCGGAAACGAGTTTACAATTTGATGGGGGAGTAGAAGTGAATTACGAACATTTTAATTTGGGATTAACCGGTTTTTATAACAGCATAAGTCATTTTATTTTTTATCGTAAGCTTGAATCCGCATCCGGAGGTGATTCCATTATAAATGTGGATGGCGACGATATACCTGCATTTCAATTTAACCAGGTCAATGCAAGGCTATCCGGTCTCGAAGTGATTCTTGATATTCATCCGCATCCATTGGATTGGTTGCATTTTGAAAATTCAGTTTCATTTGTCCGGGGACGCTTTACTGAAAAGGTTGGAGGCACCGATAATCTTCCCCTGATGCCCGCTCCGAAATTCTCAAGTGAATTGGGAACAAATTTTAAAAAGCCCGGTAAAGTGCTTCGGAATTTTTATTGTAAGATTGGGATGGAAACGAATTTTAAGCAGGACAAACCATTTTTTGCTTATAATACCGAAACTGCGACTCCAGCCTACACCTTACTGCATGCAGGAATCGGAACCGATATCATCAACAAAAAGGAAAAAGCAATCCTTAGTGTTCATCTTGCAGGCAATAACTTAACTGATGCAGCTTATCAAAATCATTTAAGTCGATTGAAATATGCTGGTGAGAATTTGGTGACGGGAAGAATTGGAATATTTAATCCAGGGAGGAATTTTTCTTTGAAGATCAATATCCCGATCGTTTTTACAGACAGGAAAGCTGAGTAACGATAGCTTTCGCATTCAGTCGTGGATTGGTTGAATTGGTAAATGATCAAATTGTTGGAGGCCCGGCAATATAACAATTAAATGATTTTGAGTACAAACCAGTGGCGATCCAAATTGGTTCATAAATATTTTATACAACTTAATAAAGCTGTGATATTTTTAGCAAATGGAATTAACCTTTACTACGCCGGCATTGCTGTTTCCCGCTATAAGTTTATTGTTGCTGGCTTATACGAACCGGTTCCTTGCGCTGGCCAACCTCGTCAGGCGTTTGCACGATCAGTATAAACGGGGAGAAAAAAGCCCGGCATTGGTCTACCAGATAAAAAGTTTAAGAAGAAGGCTTCATTTAGTCCGGTACATGCAGGGGTTGGGAGTGTTCAGTTTCGTATGCTCAGTGTTCACCATGTACTGTATTTACAGTGAATGGCCGGTAATGGCACAATATATTTTTGCGATCGGAATGCTGAGTTTACTGGTCTCACTTATCATTTCATTAATAGAGATCACACAAAGTACCAAAGCAATTGAGGTAGAGTTGAGCGATATCGAGGAACTGTCCTAAGGACTCTCCGACGGAGTCCTTGGTGACCTTCGAAGGAAAAATCAAACATCTTCACTGATCTTTGGAGGGGAAAAAAGAGAATAAATAATTATGAAAAGAGTTTTCTATCAAATGTGTATTGCCGCGATACTAAGCCTGATCGTTATTTCATGCACAAAGGTCGGATTTGCTGACGAGGAAAACCCTGATGCTATTGATCAGAACGATGATATATTTCCCGTGATAACAGTTTCAAAACCCACAGCGGGCCAGGTATATCTGAGCGGCGATTCCATAGTTGTGCAGGGAAAGACAACTGATGATAAGATAGTATATAAAGGTAAAGTACGGATAACCAACGATGCGACGAGTGCAATAGTAGCTGAATCATATTATGAATCCCATTTGTTAACTGCGATTGATTTTCGTCTTGCTTATAACGCCATCGTAACTCTACCAACAGATTTCAGCATTCTAGTTGAATTCCGGGACCATGGCGCAAATACATCTGTCGCCACTAAGGGATTCAATTCACCATTGATCATTCACCTCCCGATAGCTATCGGGACACAATCAGATCTTATTGATTATTCTTAGAACAGACTCCCAGCTCCCGCCGCTGTAAACTTCATTAATGCCTGCAGACTTCAAAATGTTCCTGGCCTGGTGGCTACGGACACCGGATTCACAGCAAACGATGACCGGTTTTCGCATTGATCGTATTCTTTCAATGCTGGCAGAAATTCTATCAACGGGTATGTTAATAGAGCCAGGCACCTTTCCATTGTCAAACTCATGTGGCGTTCTTACATCAATAACGATCGCGCCTTTTTTAATTGCTTCTTTGACCTTGTTTTTAAATAGTCCGAACATGACCTGTTTTTTTTAAGCCCACGGTTTAAAACTGGGCTGCAATTTAAATCGTGGACTTCAATTTCTCCTCTCGACGACATTGCGACTGCGAGTTATGCGAAGCAGGATGCAATGGAGAGGGTCCTTCGGAGAGGTTAGGCCGCTGTCAATTTTTTCTCTCACCAATTTGCTGACGCCACATAGCGTAGTACAACCCTTTTTCTTCCAGCAATTTTTCATGATTGCCGGTTTCCACTATATCGCCTTTTTCCAACACATAGATCCTGTCTGCATGCATGATGGTTGATAGACGATGCGCAATCAAAATGGTGATCTGGTCACCGGTTGCTGAAACATCTCTTATTGTTGATGTTATTTCCTCTTCCGTCAATGAATCCAATGATGAAGTGGCTTCATCAAAGAT
>JAICPX010000680.1 GCA_025929635.1 Chitinophagaceae bacterium | reverse complement strand
TATACGTCGTGCAACAACTGAGAGAGTGTATCCCGTCGGAAGATTAGATAGAAATACATCAGGGGTTCTGTTATTTACCAACGATGGCGAGCTTTCCCAAAAGCTTACTCATCCAAGTAATGAAATAAAAAAGGTATATGCCGTTACGCTCGACAGACCTTTGGAAAAAAAAGATTTCGACCAAATTTTAAAGGGAGTTGTCCTCGAAGATGGTCCGGCATCAGTTGATAAGTTGGCATTTGCAGATACAAAGGATAAAACGCAACTGGGTGTTGAATTGCATAGCGGTCGCAACAGGATCGTTCGCCGGATATTTGAGCATTTGGGTTATGATGTTAAACACCTGGACCGTGTGATGTTTGCCGGGCTAACAAAAAAGAATGTGGAGAGAGGTAAATGGCGATATCTGAATGAAAAAGAAATCAGGGAGCTCAAATATTTTGGAAAAGGCAAGTAACACGAATTACACGCATGGATACGAATTAGCGCTAATGAGGATCAATGATTTAATAATAGAAGAGACAAACGATTGGATAGCATTGAATAAACCTTCCGGGTTATTGTCAATCCCGGATCGCAAAGGAGAAGATATTTCACTTAAAAAAATATTACTCGAAAAATACGGTAACATATTTACGGTTCATCGGCTTGACAGGGATACCAGCGGCCTGATCCTCTTTGCAAAAACCGAAGAAGCACACAAAAACTTATCACAACAGTTTGAAGAAAGACAAACGGAAAAAATTTACCAGGGACTCGTTTTGGGGTCATTGGCAGATAAACAAGGAACTATTGACGCCCCCATGGCCGAACACCCGGTAAAGAAAGGATTAATGACAGTTTATAGAAAAGGAAAAGAAGCCATAACAGGTTATGAAGTACTGGAAGATTTTAAGATTTTTTCCTGGGTTCAATTCCAAATTCATACTGGTCGCACACACCAGATAAGGGTTCATGCAAAACATGTCGGTCATCCAATCGTATGTGATCAATTATATGGTGATGGCAAACCAATCCTGCTGTCCGGTTTGAAACATAAATTCAAGTTGTCAAAAGATGAATGGGAGGAGAGACCGATATTAAATCGTCTTGGCCTGCATGCATTGAGTTTACAATTTGCAGGTACTAATGGAGAAATGATCAAACTCCAGGCTCCTTTCCCAAAAGATCTGAAAGCCGTACTGCAGCAATTAAGAAAATGGAAGCGTTAATTACAGATCGCCTCTTGACACCGCGTATAACTCGTACCAATCCTGCCGGTCGAGATTTATTTTGAAAGCTTCCGCGATGTTTCTTATTCGTTGTTCATCGGTAGTTCCGATCAATGGCAAGGCCCCAAGCTTAACTAACCATGCTATCGCTACGGATTCAAAATGTGAATTGTATTTAGCGGCAAACTCTTCGAGCTTTCCTCTTAAACGTAAAGGAACTTTTTCATTACTATTTGCGATCTTTCCCTGGGCAAGCGGTGATGTTGCCAACGGTCGCATATACTTCTGTTTGATATAATCAACCTGCCCATTATCAAAAGCAGAAGTATTCAATAAGTTCAATTCAATATGGTTGGTGACGATCGGGATCCTTAAGTAAGAGCTCAACAGTTGATGATGAAATAC
>JAICPX010000185.1 GCA_025929635.1 Chitinophagaceae bacterium | reverse complement strand
CAAAAACAGGATATCTTTTACAATAATGCGGCAAAATTTTACAATATAAAATAGCAACTTGACTCAAAGGGCCTTTAATCTACGGCAGCCAACAAAAGCATTTGTTGTATTGGGGCTAATGAATACCGTGTCTTATCTTTCGGTTCGCTGCTCAGCTTTTGTTCTAACTTGACGGAATTCTATTGAGCGACAGAATAAATTTTTATCTTTAGCAACAACATTCCGCAGCCGTCGCCGGGGGCGACGAATAGATGAAGTCCCCAACAGCACAAATGCCTGAATGTTGGCAGTAACCATAAAGTGACATACTATAATGAATAACACCTTAACAATTATATTGACGCTTTTAGGCTTAAGTGTATTCGGACAAAACAATCCGACAGACGAAGCTCAACCAATTGTTGCAGAAGGAAGGCTTTTGTATAAATCTGAAATGACATCCTGGTATGGGACAGACCTGTTTTTAGAAAATTATAAGGACAGAGAAAATATTGGCGGTTATTTTTCTTACACAGACCAAGACCTTTCAAAATGTATTTTCTTTTCTAAGGCCGACAAACCAAAAGTAATTGGAACTATATCATTTGACAGCACATATAACACCAAAACTGCTGATGTTAATTTGACAGAACGAGATTTTACCAAAACCGAAAACAACCTTTATGAAATTAGAAAACTTGCTTTGACAGAAATTAACTCTGACACGTTGTTTAAAACTTACAAGAACACTAACCTTAACTTAATTCCATTAATCATTGGGCAAGACAAAAAGGTTTATGTTTTGACCGGTCCACAAAATAGTGGCGTTGTAATATTTGGTAACGACTACTTGTTGACATTTGATGAAAACAACAAACTACTTATAAAAAAACAGCTTCATAAAAACATTATTCCCGTTTACTACGGCAGCAAAGAAGAAGAAGGTAAGCAGACTGTTGGTTCTATGCATAGCCATTTGCCAGAAACAGGACACTTTATGACAGCAACAGACATTTGCACATTAATGCTTTATGGAAAGTTTGCTAAATGGGAGCAACACATTGTTGTTTCAGAAAAGTATATGAATATTTGGAGTTGTAAAACAGACCAGCTTACGGTAATTCCAAAAGACGTTGTTGATAAAATAAATAAAGATCAAGAAAACCGCAATAAAAAGGATAAAAAGAAAAAAGACGAATAAGAATGGCTACTGCCAACATTGGGTTTTATGCAAGTTGGGCTCGACATTTTAACATCAACAAATTGCAAATCCCAGCTTCAGTTCGGTCAGACGAATAGCTATCAACTTTTGTTCTTAAATTCATCATTATATTTTTAATCAGCAGGGGTTATCGGCAGACGGAATACTAATTCCCAACCTGCATAAGGCCCTGCCCGTTGGGCGTCATTTTAAAGGGACACTTGCTTATAAATTATCGGGACATTAGCAAGATAATTTGTGAAACCTAAATTCACACTAAATGAAATCAAAAATTACTGGCAATAGATATGTCCTAGCAGTAAACAATTTAGAGAAGTCTGCGGATTTTTATAAAACTAAATTGGGTTTTCGTACTTTATGGGAAGGCGGTGGTTGGCATTTTCTAATTCGCGATAATATAAAAATTATGATTGGAGAATGCTCAGACGATCAAGCGGCTTATGACATTGGCAGCCATTCCTACTTTGCTTATTTGGAAGTAGAAAATATTGATGAGTTATACCGCGAATATCAATCAAAACAAGTAGATGTTCTTAGCGACATTGAAAATAAGTCTTGGGGACAAAGAGAATTTTCAATACGAACCATTGATGGACATAGAATTACTTTTGGAGAAGAAGTTTCTTCCGAAATATTTAAAAAATTTATGGAGGAACCAAAAAAGTAATTAAATACATTTCATAGATAAACCAAAAAACGAACGCACAAGTGTGGTTTTCTCAATAAATTGACCGTATGCTAATGCAAACCCCGGTAACAGCTTTCTTTGCTTTTGATAAAACAGTATTGTACTGTCTTTTTGTTGTGTTAGCTTCCATAATAAATTTCTTAATGATAAATAAGAGCTAAGGTCAGCGTCGCCAACTAAAGAAGGCTACCGGAGGTTTAGTTCAACAAGGCTTGGCGCAATGGCGGCAACAGAACATGTTCTCAGCTTCAGTTCGCTAATTAGCTGTAGCTCCACCCGGGGAATAAATCCAGGCTTTAGAGTATACCATCGGCTTATTATCTTTACTCGTCAGCGGTTCGGCCGGGAGAATCACGGAATTCGCCACTTCGCCAAGCCGCCGGACGTTAGCGGTCATCCAAATTACTTACTTCAATCCCGAAACAATTAAACTAAAAAAATGATAAAGCACATCTTTTTTATTCTCTTTGTCTTGACGACATATTCTGCGATTTCACAAAATCGTAGTGTGTGGTATAACCATATTACATTTGATGTACACAATTTGGACACCAGTGTAGCATTTTACAAAAAAGTATTTCAGGCAGACACTATACCATGTCCCTTTACTTCTCAGCCCGATTTATTTATAAAATGGTTGAAAGTTGGCGAGGGCGTTGAACTGCACCTATCACAATGGCTCAACAACACTTCGCAAGCTGTTGAAACGGACTATAAGGGACACGTAGGTTTTGTACACTTAGGTTTTATGGTAACTTCTATAGATGCTTTCCTTGAAAACCTCCAAAAAGTGAGCACTGATTACAGGACAGGAAAATACAAGCTTCCTGCTGTTGACAGGATGCCCTACGGTGCAAAGACGGTTATGATACAAGACCCCGATGGAAACGTTATTCACGTCATAGAAGCAATGCCTTCAAAAAAAGCATGAACCGCTAACAAAAGGGTTGGCATTATTGGGGCGGAAGGTTGAAACTTCGGCAGTAATTCGCTATCAGCTTCGGTTTCGGCTCGACGTTATTAATTCAGCTTTAGTTTATAACTTCAACTTTAAATCATGATTGGGCTACAGTTGTGGGCTGACGTTTTTCAAATATCCCAACAACGCAGTGAACGCTGGGCGAATAAAACGAACAATGACAGCAAACTACAATTTCATAGAACTACTTTCTAAATACCAATTCATAACTTTATCCATGAAAGCGTTAAGAACAACTTTAATACTGAAACTGGTATTCTTGTATCAGTTGGGATACTCACAGAATTATTCAAAAATAGATTCGATAGTTAATTATTTTATAACTACTCATGGAATAAAAGGAATAGGTATTGTAGCGACTGAAAATGGAAAGATCACATATCTTGAGGCAAAAGGCATCGCCAACCCTAATTCAGAATTCACCGATTCTACACAAGTGTACATAGCTTCCAATACTAAAGCTTTCATAGCCTTATGCATAGCTAAAATGGCTTTTTCAAATCAATTGAAATATTCGGATCCAATCACCAGGTATATTGCAGGCAAATATTTCACGGATTCTATTGACGCTGACAACACCACCATCAGGGATCTATTGAACCATACGCATGGTCTTTCAAATGACCCTCTCACTTTTCGAACAGCCTACTCAGGCGAATATCCGGCCGATTTACAACAGCTTTTGAAATTTACTGTTTACAGAGACGATAGATTATCCAAAAAATTTAAGTACAGTAATTTGGGCTATTTAATGGCAGGAATGATCATTGAAAATGTATCCGGTAAAAAATGGCAGGAATACCTAGAAACGGAAATTTTAAGTCCATTAGGGATGCGTGCTACCGGAACAGCAATGAATTTTAATCCGGATTTGGAAATCCTGCCGTATACTTTTAAAAATAATGAACCGCTTTTGAAATCCAGAAAATCGGAGAACACGTTACATGCAGCTGGAGGCATCTATTCAACCTTACCGGACATGGGAAAATGGCTTGGCCTTCTCACTTCCGGGACACAGCAAATTGTAAATCCATTATTAATAAAGCAATATTTAAACGGCACGACATCGGTTGAGGAGCGGGAAGCGGGCGGTCTTGTTTACTCTAAAACCTATGGAAATGGTTGGATTTTTGGAGATTTGATGAATAAGAAATCAATTTATTATTCTTTTGGAAGGTTTAATGGGTACGAATCTGTTATGTCCTTCGATCCCGCTTCCAAGAAAGGGGTATATGTTTATGTCAATGAACGTGTGGGTGGTGTGTATGTGGCAGCGGTATTAAGCAGTTATTTCTATTTCGTATCCGAAGCTGATCCCAGGGCAGATGAACTTATTGATCCCATCCTGGGAATTATTAAAAAGGTGTATTCATCCCCGATAGATCAGCTTTCGAAAATATTTCATTATAAAGATTCACATGATCTTACAGGTATTTATAAGAGTAATGAATATGGTACGCTCATGTTGGATAAAACAGCAGAAGGCTATATCTTTCAATTAGGTAAAATGAGATCAATTGGATATGCCGGTAAAACTGAGAATGAAATTATTGTAGAATGGACCCCAGGCATCCGGGAGCATTTGTTTATCCTGACAGGAGATGGAAAAATAAAGATCCAATATGGCGATTTTGATATTTTTGAAAGGCTTTAATTTTACAATTCGCATTTAAACAAATTTAAACTTTAAAAATAACCGGGCAGGTGTAATGGCTTACAGCAGTGAGGCTGGCGAAATACCGGCTTCAGCATAAATACCCAGCCGTCACTACTCAACTTCAGTCCCGACTGAAGATCACGGATGAGCTTTGGAATAGGTTGTTGTGCTTCATATTAAATCAATCTTTATGAATCGTAATTCATTTCTAAAAGCAAGTATTGCAATCGGCACCTTTCTGAATGCTCCTTTTGTTGCTGTTGCAAAGAAAAATAGCAAAAAAAGAGTTGGTAAAGCCATTAAAGTTGATGCCGGAAAAGATCGCTTCGATAATCCTATTTCTTTATTTGATGGAGATACCTTTTACACAAAGGTGTCCGCGGCTGACACTGATGGTGATGTATATGTATTTGAATCGACAAGGGTAAAAGAAGGTGGCCCTTCATTTCATCTGCATTACGAGCAAGATGAATTTTGGTATGTCCTCAAAGGAGAGTTTTTATTTAAAGTAGGTGAAGAAACCTTTACGGCCAAAGCCGGTGACACGGTGTTCGGGCCAAGGCAAGTTCCCCATGCCTTTGCGAAAATTGGAGAAGGAGAGGCTAGGCTATTAATGTTCTTTCAGCCAGCAGGGAAAATGGAAAAGATGTTTAAAGACATTAGCGAAGGAGCTACTAAAAATATAACGACGGACGAAGACAAGGACAAATTCTTTCATGAATATGGCCTGAAAAGAGTAGGACCGCCCCTTACCTATTCTAAGTGGTAATTTCTAAGTACAAATGCACAACATGCGCCACTCTGACGGCTGAACGAATATGTTCTCATTGTCGCTTGCGCTCAGCTGCAGCCCCCGGCTGACGAATAACGCCGGACGACAGCATGTAGCATCAACTACATAACTTTACTCAGGTTTGGTCCAGGCTGAATAATCACCAAATATCACCACAGTGCCAGGCCGGAACGTTAGCGGCAACGGGTCGCCAATAATTTAAAGAGGACGCTAATCAAACACTTAACCAATCTGACAAATGGCTTACAGTCTTAAATACAGGCCCCCAATTTTATCGCTGACCATTTCGTCATTACTGCTCTGGACATTTTTTGGTTTCGCTTATACTCTCGACAACAATACTCAGTGGGGCTGTGTAGATAACAATTCGGTTTTTTCATTTCACAATATCTCACTTTCCTCTTTGTCCATTGCTTTACTCAGCTTCGGCTGTTACTACAGAAATAAGGATACTGGAAAATGGCTTGTTTTAGGAGAAGTAGGATTTTGGATATATAAGTTATTCTTTCTAAAAGGCGGGTATGTGATTGGGATTACAGCATCAATGCCGATCAGCATTGTCCTTTACGACCTTATGGCTCTAACGTTAAGATTCATATTGATTAAGCAACTTTTTGAGTTTTCATACAAGTCAATTTATTTTTCACTTGTGGCATTCCTGATTATGTTAATTAAAGTACAGTTCTTTCGATAGGCAGCGATGCTACTATATGCGGATTGTCGTAATCCTGCAACGTGTTGGCCCCGCCGTTAAAAAAAATATATTTGTTTTGCCCGAAGGACGCCGTCGGGCGGCTCGGCGGGACGCTCAAAAAAATTTGGTGGCCTTCGACAACTTGTAACTTCGCTACACGCCATAAATTTGCAGCCCCAATCATGAAACAATTGTTGACAGTTATCCCTTTTTTCCTCGCTGCTTGTCAAGATAAGATAGATTCAAAACCACAGGCATCGGTCGACGGCAGGCGGAAAGCCCGAAACCTTTTACCCAACACCGAAATCTTATTTGTATAATTAAATCGGAAGTCCGAAATACAACAATGAAGACGACAGCTGTTTTCTTTTTTTTTATCGTATTGTGTGCATCCGCCAATTCCCAGGAATGGCAAGATCCTCCCGAAAAATATACTGACGTTTAGAAAAAATATTTAAGTGCTGACTGTCCTGGTTGATTGTATTGATACACGTGACAAAGAACGTCATGATATTAGTTTGCGCTAGTTCGATAGAGATATTGGAAGCTTGAAGGATATAAACTTTACCAATAAGAAATGAAAATGAATAATTAAAAAAGAATACTGGTAGCACGCATTGTGTCAACATGGTCGTTCAGCCTGAAGAAAAAAATTTAAGGCGCCCGTTAAGAGCGCCTTATCAATTAGTTTTCCTATCCGCTAGTTTGCCTTAACCAGTTTCAATGTTTGTTTGCTGGTTCCTTGTACGATCTCAACCAAATAAATCCCGGAATGATAAGAATTTCCAAACCTGATCGTTTGATTGGATGGCAGCGATGACTTTGTTTCGATAACTCTGCCCAAATTATCATAAACAGTTATTTGTATGTTGTTGTCTGCTTTACCGCGTACCCGGATGTCAAAATAGTTGGAAGAAGGGTTACCCAGCACGCTGACTTCAAGTCCTGTTTCCCTAACAGCGGCAGATGGCGCCCTGGCGGAAGTAGTTTCACAATTGCCTAACATATCACCATGCCCAAGATGGTCGGCTACACCGTCACTTCCAATCGTCAATGTATTTCCTTTATGACAAATAACGATCTTATCACCATTTTTGCCGCCGGAGACATCCACTACATTTACAGTTTTTGTTGCAGAACCGGGGCAGCCGTTTTGATCCTTCACATTAACCCAATAGGTAGTTGTAGCCGTTGGACTCACGGTGATCGAGGAAGTGGTAGCGCCGGTGGACCAGTTATAACTATAAGGTCCTGTGCCCCCGCTAACATTTGCCTGGAGCATTAACGATGATGCCGGAGCATAAGCAGGATATACAGTGTTCGGAAGAACACCACCGGATAATGCAAAAGCATTGGGGATAACAACATTTATTGCGGGACAGAGATTGAGAAAGCCCCTGATCTCGCCGCCGGGAAACATTGATGAATGAATATTGAGGTAAGCCTTGCCTGCACTGATCGCTGCTCTTAATGCAGCAAAAGCTGAGGCTGTAGTGCCGCCATTATTTGTAACATAAGACGGGTTATAACTGGAAGCCAGGAGCATATTGAAAGTCTGGTCGTAAGTTCCCGCCGTCACCCCAGACGGAAATCCGGGAAAAGTTGGTAATGTGGTTGCCACGCCTGCCGTACCTGTTCCGGCAACTGCTGTTGGTGCGTGGATATGAGAAGCTGTCACACCAGCCAATAGTCCTGAGAAAGTAGTTTGGACCCTCATGGTATTGGCCACAGCATCAATTGTAATCAAAGCCTTACCGGTCCCGGGCGAATTGTTGGGAGGAGCTTCGGCCGGGCCTGAAAGGCTGACCCAATAGATCTGACTGCTGGAACCATAAGATGCTCCAAAAAAAACTATGAGAACCAAAAGAGTTTTTTTTATTGCCGGGAATAAATGGCATGAATAGAAATTTTTCATAACTGTATTATTTAGATTGATTAAAAACGGGTTTCCGGGAATAAACAGAACAGCAGAGACCGCTCTGACCATGTAAGAAAAAATATGGACTAGATAGTAAAGCACCTGTTGCGTTGTTGTTCGGGACGAAAAATGATCTACAAGGCAGGATTAAGTTGATTGAAGATGGGATAATGGATAAATGATGAAGAGAATTCAAAAGTAACGAAACAAACGTACAAGAGGTTGCTTTCAGACAAAAGCGAAACAAATTTAAATATCATAGTATTTTTACTGCAGCAGGCCGGACAAGGTGGTCTTTATGACTTTATTTTATTCAGCTTTTGTTTTATCCAAACATTTGAACGAAAGTTTTTACCTACATTCGAATACAGAAGAAAAACCGCCAGGCCACTTACTACCCCTTTTCAGAAAGTATTTTATTTCCTCACGTAAAATTTTTAGCAATGAAGATGAATCT
>JAICPX010000403.1 GCA_025929635.1 Chitinophagaceae bacterium | reverse complement strand
GTTACCCACCTTGAATATTTGCTATACTGATCGCGGCTTGCCGATGTGATGATAGCATGGGGACAAAGCTGCATCGCTTTCTTCATCGGCATGGCCGAATGAATGCCGTATTTTCTGGCTTCATAGCTGCAGGCAGCAACAACTCCTCTTTCATAACCGCCAACCAGGACAGGTTTCCCTTTTAACGAAGGATTGTTCAGTATTTCTACAGAAACAAAGAATGAATCGAGGTCGAAGTGTGCAATATGTTTCTTGGGTTCATCCACGAAATTCAAAGATACGATGGAGGGAAGGCTCCAAGAAACAAATAGCAAGAACCAAATAAATTTTAATTTAAAAATTAAAAAAGCAGCCTGCCTTCAAATTGTAGGTTTTAATTTATTTGGAATTTGAGATTTGGTTCTTGGTTCTTTATTTTTAGCTTATGGAATGGGAATGGCTAAAAACCGGTATTGGTCCGCTGAAGGATCTGTTGACTTTTTTGAGCAAGGAAAGCAAGACAAGTGATGTATTAAAGAAACAGCTGATCCGTGAGCTGAGAAATAACCTGAATATTTTTAATAACGGTTATCGCAATGAGGTTTCTGCTGATGTGATCATTGATCTATTATCCAATGATGCGATCAAGGAAGCAATAAAAGATAATTTTAAGTTTAAGAAATTAAAACCGGGAAAGATAGAACCTTATCATATTTATGATGAACGTAACCGCCGGTATGAAGGATGGGACGCCGAAAAGCTTATGGATAAGATCGATGAAAAGATCGAAGAGTTGAAGAATATTAAGAAAATGAACAAAGGGACCGTTCAAAGTGTGAAAAACAATATCTCGCTAATGATGAGCAACCTCTATTTCCGGATGAAGTTACTTGCAGATTTTATCCGCTCTGACTTTAAATAATTCCTAATTTTATGTAAGGCAACTTTGATACGGAGCTGCCTTTTGTATTTTTACATATGCCAAAACTTATCCTTTTATTTTTCCTTCTACCAATCGGTGTTATCGGAGTTGCTCAGAAATCTTATGTCTGCGTTTTTGCCGATACATTAACAATGGCAATACCGGATTCAATGTTCAGGAATATGAGCAAAATGGCCAATCAACAAGATATCGAGTTGGCCCCTGAAATGGAGCAGGATCTATATCTGCAATTGAAAGCATCAAGGATGACAATGTATCAATCAAGAATTGTACGAGGCAGTAAAGATCAGACGATAATAAGCATTGATCCTGGCTCAAAAACCGGCAAACTTACAGTGACGACTTTTGACAGTGTGCTTTATAAAAATGATGAGCTATTCTTACAATCAGCTACTTCCTCCGGCTTTTCAAGCGAGCCTTTACGTGCAGCAAAGAGAGAGTTTGTAGCCACAGGAAAGAAAAAATCGATCTTGAGTTTCCGATGTGACGAGTATTTAAGCACGGATTCGACATGTTATATATGGGTCACAACTGAGTTACCCGACTACATTAATCCCGGCATAAGAAAGGGAAACGTCAAGGGGGCGGTTCTTGGTTTTGATTTGAAGGGACAAGCTTATTCCACTAAATGTGTATTGTTGAAGCTTGGAAAATAATTAATTACTCAATAAAAAGGATAACGAGCAATTTCTTCATTAAAGTAATCATCATTCAAATAATTATTGCAGGTAAATGTCTAATAATCCTTCCGGTAATTCAACAATCACTTCCTTCTTTTTATGATCGATCTTTTTTAAAAAACTTTCATTAATGGGTATCAGAACTTCCTTTTTATTCAATTCAATTCGGCAAAGCAGTTGATGCGGTTGTTCTATCACCTCCAGTATTTCGCTTAGTCTTTCTTTTTCATTGATAATTAAATAGCCCAGCAAGTTTGCCGGTGCTGATTTTGCAGAATGTTTCTTAAAATCTTCTTCTGTTAACCAAACTTCTTTTTGTGAAAGCTTTGCGGCAGCTTCTCTTGTGTTGATCGTTTCCAGCTTTAATAAAACTTCATTGGCCGATCTTGCTTTTGCAGATTCAATGAACCAGGGAAGAAATGAATCCTTTCTTTCTTCAATAAAAATTGCTTTCAGGTCTTTTAATGAAGTCTTTTTCCCAAGCTCGTGCTTGAAGAGGAGTTCTCCTTTGAGTCCGTGAACAGCTACGAGTTTTCCAGCTTTGAAATATTCCATAACATTAATTACTCGTCCCGGTAGTTATCGGGGTAAAACGAATTTACGCTAATGCTGAGTAGCGATAAAAACGTTTCCCGTCATTGCTAAGAATTGATTCAAGATAAACCTCATTGTAGCAATGTAGCCAGCTACTAAAAGATCAACCTTAGTCTAAAATGGAATTGCGTCCCATCGGGACGCAGGATGGGTAGAGATGAGATTGAGAATGCCTGGCGTTCCGTAGGAACGCATGGTGCCAATATTTCGTATTCCGGATTGCACCAAACATTCCGATGGAACGCCGGGCATTCATTATAATTAATGCTACCCACCGAATGTCCCTGCGGGACAAAGAAAAGTGGATGTAATTGCTGAATGGCGATCGGAACGTACAAGTGAGTGACACAACGAAAGTTGATAGTAGCAATGCAGTTGACGGCATAAAAATAATCAGCGAAATCCAACTTAATCCTATGATCCGCGATAAAAAATCCCGCCATGTTTTTAAACACAACGGGATTCAATTAGTTCAGACAATCGGATGGTTGCTTATGATTCGCCACCGCTGCTGCTTTCAGCTCTTCTTTCAGGACGGGCTTCGGGACGACGTCCACCCTGGTGAGGCCTGCGGCCACCGCGGCGATTTCTCATGGCTTCTTCCTGGCGTTTTTTGATCTGCGCTTCATGTTCACTGAACCATTTCTGGAATTTTTCCATTGCCGTAGCTTCATCAAAAAGACCAAGACCTACACCACGCAACAAGTGCTTCAGGTATAAAACACCTTTGAAACTAAGTATGCGGCGAACAGTATCGGTGGGTTGAGCACCTTTGTTCAGCCAATCCAATGCACGCTGCCTGTCAAGCTGAATAGTAGCAGGCATTGTGAGCGGATTGTAAGTACCAAGTTTCTGGATGAATTTGCCATCGCGGGGGGCGCGGGCATCGGCAACTACGATAAAGTAGAATGGTCTCTTCTTGGAGCCATGACGCTGGAGTCGGATTTTTACTGACATCTTAAATAGAAATTTAATGTCGTTAACAAATATTGTTTACACACCGGTAGACACCGGAACGGCGAAGATAAGCCTCAATGTGGAAAATGCCAAAGTGAGGGTTTTTTATTTGTTGACCGGTCGGGAGGGGGAAATATTACCAAAAAAAGGGCAAGCCCTGATTAGCCTGGCTGTGAGTCGGTAATTCTCCCCTTCGGGGAGATTCAGAGGGGCTTCCTCATTCCCGGCATCACCTTACCAAACATTCCTGCCTTATTCATATTCTTCATCATATCCCGCATTTGCTCAAACTGTTTCATAAAAGCATTTACGTCACTGATATCTTTACCGCTTCCTTTTGCAATTCTTTTTTTGCGGCTCATATCAATAAGATCGGGATCGGCCCTTTCTTCCTTTGTCATGGAGTTGATCATGGCTTCAATGCCTTTGAAAGAGTCTTCATTAATATCAAGGTCTTTTATTTGTTTACCAACTCCCGGGATCATGCCAAGCAGATCCTTCATGTTTCCCATCTTCTTGATCTGCTCAAGTTGTTGTTTGAAATCGGCAAAGTCAAATTTATTCTTGCGGAGCTTGCTTTCTAATTTTTTCTGCTGCTCAACGTCAAACTGTTCCTGTGCTTTTTCAACGAGTGAAGTGATATCACCCATTCCCAAAATACGCTGAGCCATCCTTTCGGGATAGAACACATCCAGCGTATCCATCTTTTCGCCACTGCTTGTAAACTTTATCGGTTTGTTCACCGTGTATTTAATAGAGAGAGCAGCACCGCCTCTTGTATCACCATCAAGTTTTGTCAAAACAACACCCGAGAAATCCAGCCGATCATTAAATGCTTTTGCAGTGTTCACCGCATCCTGGCCTGTCATACTATCAACAACAAATAAGATCTCTTGTGGGTTTACAGCATTCTTAATGTTTGACACTTCGGTCATCATGACTTCATCGATTGCGAGGCGACCTGCAGTGTCTATAATAACAACATTTTTGTTTTTGCTTCTTGCTTCTTTAACCGCATTTTGCGCTATTGAGACGGGATCTTTATTTTCTTCCTCAATATGAACATCAATATTTATTTGTTCACCCAATACTCTTAACTGTTCCATCGCAGCAGGACGATAAATATCCGCAGCTACCAGCATCGGGGATAGGCCTTTTTTAGTTTTAAGGTAATTTGCCAGCTTGCCGCTAAATGTTGTTTTACCGGAACCTTGCAAGCCTGCAATTAAAATAACGGCCGGGTTTCCTTTTGCATTGAATGGTGCTTCCTCGCCACCCATTAAGTCAGCCAATTCATCTTTGACAATTTTCACC
>JAICPX010000643.1 GCA_025929635.1 Chitinophagaceae bacterium | reverse complement strand
TTTTATGATGAAGAAGAAAGTCTTGATGATATTATTTTTGACCAGATAGAGATCCTGAAAGAAAGAGGGTTCTTAAAAAGCGGGGATGTCGCGGTAAGCACAGGCAGTACGCCCGTTCATTTACACATACCCACAAATACGCTTAAGATCACGAAGCTTGATTAGCAACTATTGATTGTTGCATGGTTAACTGCTGAATTGTTATAAAAACACTTTAACAATACATCAGTTTAACAATTAAAATAGATCATCGCCATAAAACAAGAATGGTTGCTACCACTACATGCCCGATAACATGATACCCGTTATTGATCAGGTACAGGTTTGACGGCCGTCTTTCATAGACATAGTTAATGCTGACCGCTGTGGTCGCAAAAGCAAGTCCCGTCAGCAATCCCAGCTTAACACCGTACATAAATTCCTGGGCGAATCCGATCTTAACGATCAATACTTCCAGTCCAAAGGTCACAATGAACATCAACACAAAAGTTGACACCATCATTCCACCCATGCCTTTTTTGAGATCAGGATTGTTCATGTCGAGATTTACGAGTTTTGCCCATGTGCCACCGAACAAAGCTTTTGAATACCATAAAGCACCCAACATGAAATACGCGACGGTGGCTACTAAAACCGCCAGCCAATTGATGTTTGAGAGAAAATCTGTGTTCATAACAGTTAGTTTTGGTTGGTAAAAGCTATAAACAATAAGTGAATTTTCAAAATGACACTAAAAAACAAGCCTGCTTGTGAAGCAGGCCTATAGTTAAAATGAAATATTAACTTGAAAATTATTGATTATTGAGCATTAATGATTGAATTACTTATAAAGGGTTTGCATAAATAGCCCCAGAGGAATTCTTCAGACAGTAATGAATAATCAACAATCAATAATTAAAAATAAGTTTCACTCTATGCATCAGAGTTTCCTAACCTTGATATTTCTGAACCAAACATCGTCACCATGATCCTGTAAACAGATCCGCCCTTTTTTAAATGTGCCAAAGCCTGGCCATTGTTTGAATTTGCTCGCTGCGACCATCTTGTTCCAATTCTCATCCCACATTTGAGTGGACACCACGTTTTCACCATTTAACCAAAAATCAAGTTTACCATTTACCACTTTGATCTCCGCCTGGTTCCATTCCAGCGCAGGCCTTACGGTTTCTTTGCTGCAACTGATCAGGTCGTACAAATCACCAGCACGATGCTTCAGTATTTTTGAATCAGGGTGTCTTTCATTGTCCAATACCTGCATTTCGGGGCCTGTCCAATACGGTCTTCTATTGGCCGTGTCTTCCACCACATAAAACATGATCCCGCTATTACCGCCCGTATCAACTTTCCATTCAAGCTTAAGATGAAAATTCTCATACTCATCATCTGTAATCAGATCCTGTGCGATGGTATCTTTCTTTTCCGAACCGGCGAATTTGAGGGCAGCGTTCTCCACCTTCCACTGACTGCCAACTGGCCCACCGCCATAGTTATGCCATCCCGATATTGAAGTACCGTCAAATAATAATTTCCAACCTTCTTTTTGCTCTTCATCGGTAAGAAGAGGATTTGAGTTTGTTACAGGCACGATATCATCTTTTTTGTCTGAAGAATTATCATTGCAACCCATAAAAGATACAACTGATATTGTAACTAAGATCTTTTTCATTGATATTGAGATTACTTATTTTTTAATAACAGGACATACCTGGCAACTGTTTCGGCATCTTCCTGTGTAAATGTTGGGTGCGCCGCCATTGGGGTTGTGCCCCAAACTCCGGAACCACCTTCGATGATTTTTTTCGCAAGGTATCTTACAGCTGTATCCTGCCCGGCATATTTGTTGGCAACATCTCTCCATGCAGGACCGACGTTTTTTTCTTCGATCATGTGACAAGTTGCGCAATCACTTTTCGCTACTATCGCAATTCCCTTTTGATAATC
>JAICPX010000092.1 GCA_025929635.1 Chitinophagaceae bacterium | reverse complement strand
GCGGAAAACGGTGCTTCCTGCTTGTCCGTCCTTACCGATGAGAAATTCTTTGGTGGATCTGACCAGGATCTTATCAGGGCCAGAATAAATGAGATACCGATATTGAGAAAAGACTTTATCATTGATGAATACCAGCTCATAGAGGCAAAGTCGATCGGTGCTGATGTGATTTTATTAATTGCCGCTTGCCTTTCACCGGCCGAAGTAAAAAGATTGGCCCGAACAGCAAAGGGACTTGGTCTTGAGGTATTGCTCGAGCTTCATGCAGAAGAAGAGCTTGGGCATATTTGTGATGATACAACTATCATTGGAATCAACAACCGCAACCTGAAAACTTTCGATGTGGATATTGAGCGAAGTTTACGAATGGCCGAACAAATACCTTTGACAAACCTGAAAATTGCGGAAAGCGGGATCAGCAGGGTAGATGATATTTTATTATTTAAGCGTCACGGGTTTCAAGGATTTTTAATTGGTGAAAATTTTATGAAAGCTCCTGACCCAACAATTGCTTTTGCTGAATTTGTTGACCAATTAAAGTCAAAAGCATCAACATAAAAGGAAACGATAATTTAGAAGTAGTGTCCTTCGTGGTTTTTTGTGTTCTTCGGGCTGCTTAATTGGACACAAGGTACACGACGGCTACACAAAGGACACAAAGTAAGTCTTGAATTGAAAGGAGAATAATAAAAGCATATGATGAATATTAAAGTTTGCGGGATCACGCAATTCAAACAGCTGCAACAACTGGAAGCATTGAATATCGATTATGCGGGATTGATATTTTATAAGGAATCGCCACGGTATATGGGCGACAAGCTTATAGGCAAGGAAGTGAAAAATGCAGATTTTGACCTTAAAAAAGTAGGGGTGTTTGTAAACCCGTCCTACTCGGACTTATTGGATGCAATTGATGAATATGGTTTGGATATCGTTCAGTTACATGGGAATGAAACACCCGAAATGTGCGAAGAATTAAGTGCGGAAGTAGAGGTGATCAAGGCTTTCCGGCTTGGGGAAAACGGTACTGCGGATATTGATAAGCTGGTTGAGCCCTATGATGCCGTATGCGATTATTATTTATTCGATACCGCCGGGTTGAAAGAGAGTTTTGGGGGTACGGGAAAACAATTTAACTGGTCAATATTAAACAGCGCAAAAATTGAGAAACCGTTTTTTCTCAGCGGTGGTATTGGTCCCGATGATGCAGCAAAAGTAAAGGCGTTCAAGCATCCTGATTTTTTTGCGATCGACGTGAACAGCAAGTTTGAAACGGAACCGGGAGTGAAAGATATGGCGATGCTTTTAAAATTCCTACAAGCGTTTAAATAAGAAAATATTCAATGTTCAAGGCTCGATATTCAATGGGCTGGATGGATAAGAGAGAACATGGTAATTTGGAGAAATGAGAAAACTTAGAATTTGACAATGAAGGTCAGGCGTTATTTCTGATAGATGATTTAGAGCTAAAAGTTAAAGCAATACAGTTTTCAATTCTACCAAAATTGGAACTAGCAATTAATTATACTTAAGTCACATTGATAAGGGTTATGATGTGAATGTTTTTGATGGATGGTATTCGCTGGCAGGTGCTTCAAAGAGATAATCGGGGATGCGTTGTTTGTGGGATAAGACCAGTTGAAAATGATACTGTAGTACTCCATGTTGATAATATTAGTCCAGGGTCTTCAGGAGGCAATGACAACATAGATAATTACCAAACATTGAGTGATAAATGTAAAATTGGTAAGAGCAATACAAACAAAACTGGCCTATGAAAAAAAGTTGAATGGGATTGCCGGACGACCAAGTGAGCAATTTCCGTGGCGAACAGGAAATTGGAAACAACGAGGGCTTAATAGTAGTACAAAGCTAAGTACATAATTAAATAATGAAAATTAAAGAGACATATCAACACCCTGATGAATTTGGATATTACGGAAAATTCGGCGGGGCTTACATCCCTGAAATGCTTCATCGTAATGTTGAAGAACTAAAAAATCGTTACCTGGAGATAATGAATGAGGCATCTTTTCGAAAAGAGTTTCAGAAATTATTGCATGATTATGCAGGAAGACCGACGCCGCTGTATCATGCACAGCGATTAAGCAAGCAATACGGAACTACGATCTATTTGAAGCGGGAAGACCTTTGTCATACTGGTGCACATAAGATCAACAATACAATCGGGCAAATATTACTGGCGCAGAGAATAGGTAAGCAACGAATCATTGCGGAGACTGGTGCCGGCCAACATGGTGTAGCTACTGCTACGGTTTGTGCGCTGAAAGGAATCGAGTGTATAGTGTATATGGGTGAAAAAGACATTGAGCGGCAAGCGCCGAATGTGGCCCGTATGAATATGTTGGGAGCAACGGTGATACCCGCAACATCAGGAAGCCAGACATTAAAAGATGCAACTAATGAAGCGATCCGCGATTGGATCAACAATCCGCATGATACGCATTATATAATTGGTTCAGTAGTAGGGCCGCATCCCTATCCTGATATGGTGACACGGTTTCAGAGTGTGATCAGCGAGGAGATGAGTAAACAGCTATTGGAGAAAACGGGACATGAATTGCCGCATTATGTTATTGCATGTGTCGGTGGTGGCAGTAATGCTGCGGGCGCATTTTATAATTTTCTCGATGAATTGGCGGTGCAGCTGGTTGCTGTTGAAGCAGCAGGTCATGGCATAGATAGCGGGTTGAGTGCTGCAACGACTCAATTAGGGAAGCCGGGCGTTTTACATGGAAGTAAAAGCCTTGTAATGCAAACAGAAGATGGACAGGTTGTCGAGCCACACAGCATCTCCGCAGGATTGGATTATCCCGGTATCGGTCCATTGCATGCACACTTATATAATAGTGGTCGGGCAAAATTTTTAAGTGCAACTGATGACGAAGCGTTGGCTGCGGCCTTTGAATTAGCAAAACTGGAAGGTATAATTCCGGCATTGGAAAGTGCCCATGCACTACATGCGCTAAAGCTTTTGAAATTTAATAAGGCCGATAAAGTAGTGATTTGTTTGAGCGGGAGGGGGGATAAGGATTTGGCGACGTATATGAAGCATCTTTGACCTCACCCCGAGAGGAAACCTTATGGAAGAAGGGTCTTCATCCTTTCTCCTTAAGGAGAGGGGAGGCGGAGTCTTCAGTATCCGGAGTATTGATGGGGTGAGGTAATAGAGATTTTTCAAAACCAGGTTATTGTTGACTAGTTAATTCTTATGAGCAGACTGGAAAACTTGTTTCAGAGGATGAGTGAACGGGTCCTTAACGTCTACTGCACGGCAGGTTACCCCCAATTGAATTCCACAATTGAAGTAATGAAAGCTTTGCAGGCCCATGGTGCAGATATTATTGAATTGGGAATGCCCTACAGCGACCCGTTAGCCGATGGCCCGGTGATACAACAGAGCAGTACGATCGCATTAGCAAATGGGATGACGATCAAAAGGCTTTTTGGGCAATTAAAAGATTTTAGAAAAGAGATCAGCATCCCTGTATTGCTGATGGGTTATATGAACCCGATTTTGCAGTATGGCTTTGAAAAATTCTGTGCGGATGCGGCGACGGTCGGTATTGATGGCCTGATACTGCCGGATTTACCTGAATATGAGTTTGAAACAGAATATAGATCAATCATAAAAAGGCAAGGACTTGATTTTATTTTTTTAGTGACCCCGGAAACCAGTGAGACAAGAATTAAGAAACTTGACGAGCTAAGCTCCGGGTTTCTGTACGCGGTTTCATCATCATCCACAACCGGGAGGGATAAGAACATGCCCGATGTAAGCAGTTTTTTACAAAAATTGAAAAGCATGAACCTGAAGAACCCCGTCCTGGTCGGTTTTGGAATAAAGGACAAGACCACATTTGATGCCGCCTGCGCCAATGCCAATGGCGCCATTATAGGAACCGCATACATAAAAGCCCTTGCTAATAGCGGAAAGATAGGCGACATTACGAGGGATTTTTTGCATAGCATTAGGGAATGACAATTCTTTGCCACTGCAAAATTTTATTATTTTTACAGGCACTCATCAAAGCAATATGAAAACGACTCTCTTAATCATTTTTCTTGGCCTCGTACACGCTAACCTTTTTGCAGGCGATAAGGACACGAGTTATACCATAACCGGGAATATGATCGGTTTTGCAGACGGCACGGTGGTAAAACTGGAAGACCAGAATACCGGTGAAAAGCTGGGAGAAACTACTATCCAGAAAAACAAGTTTGTTTTAAAAGGTAAACTAACCGAACCAACGCTTTGCTGGCTCAAGATCACCGGGGATGAGCAACAATATGTTTACGTGGAAAATAAAAAGATCGCGGTTTCGGGCATAAAACCAATCCGGACTAACTTTAAGGTAGAAGGCTCTGTTTCCCATAATGATTTTATGGATTTCCAGAAACTGTTCAACCCGTTAATGATCCGCCTGCAAACCCTTGTACAGCGTATCAATTCAACACCATATGGCCCGCAGCGCGACAGCATGATGACGACTTATAGCAGTATCCAGGATACCATTCAGAAAAATATCGATGTGTATATCGATAAACATCTTTCATCTTATGTTTCTCCCTTTGTCTTATTTGTGACCACCCAGTTTTATGAAGATCCTGTTTTGCTTGAAAAAAGATTTCTAAGACTGGATACAGCCATAAGAGAGATCCCAACAAGCATAAGTCTAAGGAACTATATCAATTATAATAAAGTAGGGGCTGTGGGTACCGAGGCTATTGATTTTACACAGCCGGATACATCAGGCGCGCAGGTTTCACTTTCATCTTTCAAAGGCAAGTATGTGCTCGTTGATTTCTGGGCAAGCTGGTGCGGTCCCTGCCGCATGGAAAACCCAAATGTCGTTGCCAGTTTCAACAAGTTTAAAGCAAAAAATTTTACGGTGCTTGGAGTTTCATTGGATCGTCCCGGCCAAAAAGATAATTGGATGGCGGCTATTCATAAGGATAATCTCACCTGGACACATGTCAGCGACCTGAAATGGTGGGATAACGCTGCTGCAAAAATCTATCGCGTACAGGGAATTCCTTTTAATTTTTTGGTCGATCCCAGTGGGAAGATCGTAGGACGTAATCTCCGTGGTCCTGACCTGGATAGTAAGCTATGCGAGATATTAGGTTGTAACTAGGAGTGACAATAATCAATAAATTATTAATTAATAATTATTGATTATTGATGCGACCTAAATATCAGTTGACGTCTTTCCCCGCCTTTAGCTTATCGATCATTGCCGTCACATTATTCTTATTATTTGTGTCAGGTGCAAGTGGAAGCGCTTTATTTGCATAGTCCAAAGCGGCTTTATAATCCCCGTTTGCGGAATAACCTCTTACCAAACCCATCAGGGTGGTAAATTGGTTGGGATTTTTCTGATGATTCGATTTGAAAATTTCCAGCGCTTCTTTAGTCTTTTTTTGTGCCAGCAATGTTCTGCCATATTGATGCACCTCAAACATAGTGGCATTTGGCAATGCACTTTTCATAACGGTTGCCGCATCATTACTGCGTCCCAGCTTTTCAAGTATCTGTGCTTTGGTACTCGCAGCACGAAAAGATTTAGCGCCTTCAAACCCGGGGCTGGTAGCTGAGTCGGCCCAAAGTAATGCTTCATCAAGGTTCACATTTCTTTGCAGGCACCAGTTAGCAGCCTGTTCCCAGCTTTGCCAGATAAATCCTTTTTCAGTTCTTAACTCATTTCGAAACGATGCCAGTTGTGACTTTACATAATCAACTTCCACTTTAAAAGGTATTTTCAGTTTTTCCCATAGCAGGGAGATCACGGCGCTATTCTCGGTTTCATCTGTGAATTCATATTTTAACCATTCAACTGAGTTATCGATTGTAACAGGCTTTACTTTTACCCTTAAAGCATCTTCCTTCTCATTATAGTAATAACTTCCCCATGACGTTGAGTTCTTTGAGAAGATCAGGGTGCATTCATTCGGATCATAGGCAATAAAGAAACCATATTTTCCGGCAGGCAAATCCTGTCCTTCGATCTTTACGTCGGTTGAAAATTCCATCGTGGTATTTTCATTGGCGCCTGCCCTCCATGGCGCTGTCTTTGTGTTTCCAAATCCCTGGTCGGTATAACCAACATGTACCAATTGGCCCCAGATCTTTCCCTCACGGCCTTTTACACCGGGACGATCATAGTTGATCAGGACTTTTGTCAAACCAATTTGCTCGCCAACGATCGCCTTTTTATTTCCACCGCTTGGTAAAACGGTTAATGGTATTTGTGAGTAAGAGAAAGCAACTGATAAAACCAGCGCAGGTAACATCGTGAATTTTTTCATAAACAGCATTTTTATGTCTATTCAAAACTAAAAAGATCATCTGTGCAGATGTTACTGTTTATTCATTCGGAATATAAAACTGATAAGAGAAGATTAAGCAACTTTAGCGGTAAGTATTATTTTTTATCCGGCAACAAAGCTTCGCCCTTTGTCAGCCAGCTGATTCCAAAAGCTTCCAGGGCTAAAAATTCAAGCCAGAATATTGGCTTGTACTGTTTGAGTTGATCATGCAGGGATGGAATCACTGAATAAAGAAAGATCAGGAGAATGCAAAGGATAATAATGATCCCGCATATTCTATAAATGACATTACGCTGAAGTTTTCTTTTGGTTGGATGCGGAGAACCTTTTGTGAATAGGACCAGGGAAAAAAATGCAAACGTGAGAAAGAGTAATGCTGCGGATGTGAAATGAATAATATTGATGGTATCATCCCCTTTTAATTGTAACACCTTACATGCAGAAAGCGGGTAATAATTTGAGCAGGGGAAGAAAGCAACACCCAGGGCAAAAAGACTTGCCCCCTTTCCCGCCCAATAGTCTTTTGGAGTATATCCTTTATATGAAAACATGAATAATGATACAGCACACAATGTCCCGGTCATATAATGTCCCAGTTTTGTGTAATAATAATCACTGATCGAATCTTGCAGAATATTACATTGAGATAAAAGCTTTACGCCAAAGACCAGCACAACCGGTAAAAGGATTCCAAGTATACCTACGGATTTTCGAAGCGTCAAATAATGAATAAGCAATGAATCCGGATGTTGTTTAGCGGCTTCTGGCATACAATTAAAGTTGGTAGCGCTAAAGTTATAGAACACACGCTACTTACCAAACAACAATTATGTTTTCCGTAACTTTCTTTTTTAAATCTGAATGAATGAGAAAAGCTTTAGTTGCTGGTTGTTTATTACTGGTTGGAAGGTATTTGTCAGCCCAGGAATTTGGAGGCAATCCGCCCACAGTTCAATGGAAACAGATCAATACTGATACCGCGAGGATAATCTTTCCGGCCGGCACAGATAGCATAGCAATGCGTGTTGCAGCAGTGGTTCATTTTCTTGCTGCTAAAAATAATTCCCTTGGTGTTAAGCGAGATAAAATAAATATCGTTTTGCAAAATCAAACAACGATCGCCAATGGTTATGCCGGTCTTGGGCCTTACCGAAGCGAATTTTTCCTGACACCGTCATTTAACAATTTTGAATTGGGAAGCATCGGTTGGGCGGAAGCACTTGCATCTCATGAATACCGGCACGTACAGCAATTCAGCAATTTCCGGGTGGGATTGAGCAAGGCAATGTATTATTTATTTGGCGAAGAAGGTCTGGCCCTGGCTATTAACGCCGCAATTCCTGACTGGTTTTATGAGGGGGATGCTGTTTATAATGAAACAGTGCATAGTGGCCAGGGTAGAGGAAGGATCCCTTTTTTTACCAATCAATATCCGGCACTTTGGCTTGCCAATAAGAATTATAGGTGGATGAAACTGCGAAATGGATCACTGAAGGACTTCGTGCCAAATCATTACCCGCTTGGTTATTTGCTGGTGAATTATGGATATCATAAATACGGACCTGATTTCTGGCAAAAAGTGACCAGGGATGCGGCTTCATTCAAAGGACTGTTTTATCCTTTTCAAAAAGCAATTAAAGCTCATGCAGGAATAGATTATAAAACTTTTCGAAAGAATGCTTTTGATTTTTATAAGTTGAGTAGCGATATGCAGCAGAAGAGTGCGACCCATTCGTCGCTTCGCAGCCCGGGGCAGGCTGCAGAGAATCTCAATAGCACTACAACAGCCGGTGAACAAAAAATCACAACCCCAACATTAAGCCATGTTACAAATTATTTTTTCCCTTATAACATGGAAGATGGCTCGTTACTTTACCTGAGAAACAGCTATCGGAAGCGGCCGGCATTTGTAGTAAAAGATAATTCGGGGGACCATGTGATAAGAGTAAAAGATATTTCGCTGGATGAGCAGTTTAGTTATCGTAATGGAAAGATCGTATATGCCGCCTACAAGCCGGATATAAGATGGGGTTGGAAAAATTATGGAGAGATACGTTTGTTAGATGTAAAGAATGGAGCGCAGCAGCGGATCACGCATAAAACAAAATATTTTACGCCTGATATCAGCAATGATGGGAATAGAATTGTTGCCGTGAACTATGAGCCGAATGGTAAATGCGAACTACATGTACTGAATGTTGCCGATGGGGTCGTCCTGAACAGGATCGGATCTGCAGAAATAAAGGTTTTTACCGATCCGAAATTCATTGATGATAGTTCGATCATTGTTTGTGTAAGATTGGATGATGGGAAAATGTGCCTGGCACGTGCAAATCTGAATGGAGTAATAACAAGAGTTACCGTACCATCGTATCGTACCATAGGATTTCCCACTGTGCATGGCGATAAGGTTTTTTTTACCGCCTCTTTCAATGGTAATGATGAGATCCTGGTGGTACAGCTAAGCGATGGAAAAGTTTTCCAGGTGTCAAATTCCGCTACCGGGAATTATTTTGTAAACGCATCAGGAAATAAATTGATGTATTCAAATTTTACGGCAGAGGGCTACCAGCTAAGATCACTCGACCTTGACAAGATAACGATGAAGGAAGTAAGTGAAACTGATCTTCAATTGTATCCCAGCAGTTTTATGGTAGCCAATGAAGATAATTTCAGGGGCCTGTCGCTGAATGATATTTCTGCAAGATATTTCCGGGTAAACAAATACAAAAAAGGAACAAAATTTTTGAACTTTCATAGCTGGCGGCCATACTATGAAGACCCGATCTTCACATATACTTTGTACGGGCAAAATGTTTTGAATACCCTGCAAACCGAGCTTTATTATTTATACAACCAAAATGAGAGGACAAATGCTGTTGGGTTCAGTACTATTTATGGTGGATTGTTTCCCTACCTGTCAGCCGGCACTGAATATACATTTCAACGGACCGATACGGTCAGTAATGTCACAAGGCGATGGAACCAGTTGGATACCCGTGTTGGACTCAATATCCCGCTTGATCTTACAGGCGGAAGATTTTTCAGGTCGTTGAATTTTGGGAGCAGTTATGTTTTCAGGTTTGAGACGAATACCGGTCCTACCAAAGACCTTTTCGTTGAGAATAATTTTGGATATCTCTCCCACTTTTTCAATTATGGCCAGCAGGTACAAATGGCGAGACAGCATATCTTCCCGCGACTGGGTTTTAATTCTTCTTTACAATATCGTCATGCCATTTCAAAATATGATAGTTACCAGTTTTTTGGCTCGGCGAATATTTACCTGCCAGGGTTTATTGCCAATCATAGTGTTGTTTTAAGTGGTGCCTTTCAGCAACGAGATACATTCCGGACCCTGTTCAGTAACCGCTTTCCCTATTCGAGAGGGTACAATGAAACGTATTTATCAAGAATGTGGAAGCTGGGCGCGAATTATCATTTTCCATTATGGATCCCGGACTGGGGTTTTGGAAATATTCTTTATATCCAGCGTATCCGTGCCAATGCATTTTATGATCTCACAAGAGTGTATTCAAGAAACAAATCGGTAACAGCTGATCAAAGAAGTATTGGTATGGAATTTTATTTTGATACCAACTGGTGGAATCAATATCCACTGACCTTTGGTTGCAGGATCAGCAGGAGATTGGATGATGATCTGGTTACAGGTCAGAGAGGACCATGGTTCGAATTTATTTTGCCGGTGAGCATTATTCCGAGGTAGTTTTTCATTATTAATTATTGATTATTTCGTACTTCGCTGGACAGGATCCTATTAGTAGTAAGATTAATAATCAATAATTAATAATCAATAATATTCACAGCCCCTGGAGACTCTCCTCAATTGCCCTGATCTTCGCCTCGGCATCCGCTTTTTTCTTTTTTTCAATTTCGACCACCTCAGGTTTTGCATTCTGAACAAAACGTTCATTGCTGAGTTTCTTTTCAACAGAGAGAAGAAATCCTTTTTGGTATTCGAGGTCTTTCAGGAGTTGTTCTTTTTGACCTGAAGTATCAAGTTGTTTACCTGTTTCGATATAGAATTTATCTTTTTGTACAACAACATTGATAGTTCCAGCTAGTGCGTCGTTTACAAAATTGATCGCTGAAGCATTTACTTGTTTGGCAAGTATTGGCTTAAATGCCGTATATGATTTTTGCTGAGAAGTTTGAATGTTTACGATTATTTCGTCCTTTTGTCTCAATTGATTTTTTAACCGGGTATCACGCAACGAAGTAATTACCTGCTTTAATAGTTCAGCCTGCTGCAAAACTTCTGGTCGCGGATCCTTAATTTCCGATTGTTGCTTAATCGTCAGATCATCGGAACTCTTTCTATCTTTTAGTTGATGATAAACCTCTTCGGTAACAAACGGCATAAACGGATGCAGCAGCTGCATCAGTTCTTCAAAGAAATAAACAGTTTTATCATAAACTGAGTTTTCAATCGGCTGTTCAAATCCAGGTTTAACCCATTCCAGGTACCAACTACAGAAATCATCCCAGATCAGAGAGTAAATGGTTTTTAATGCTTCGCTTAATCTAAAATCTTTATATAGTTTTTCTATCTCTCCCTTTGCTTCGTTCAACCTGTTCTCGAACCATTCAACCGCAAAGTTCTTTTCTGCTGACTGCCGGCTGTCGGCTGCCGCCTGCTTTGCTTCCCACATTTTCACCAATTTCAGTGCATTCCAGATCTTGTTATTAAAATTTCTTCCCTGGTCACAGCTGCTGTCATCAAATAAAAGATCATTACCGGCAGGAGAGGAGATCATGATGCCAAAACGAACGGCATCGGCGCCAAAACGATCGATGAGATCAAGGAGATCAGGAGAATTTCCAAGTTGTTTACTCATCTTCCTCCCTTGCTTGTCTCTTACCATCCCGGTGAAGTACACATCTTTAAATGGTCGCGATTCTTTAATTTCTTTTTTAGGATTATATAAATGATCAAATTGATACCCGGCCATGATCATTCTTGCTACCCAGAAGAAAATAATATCCTGGCCTGTTACCAAAACTGAGGTCGGGTAATAATAGTTGATGTCTTTATTATTAGGTTGAGTGATCCCGTTGAATACCTCAATCGGCCAAAGCCAGCTGCTAAACCACGTATCTAAAACATCATCGTCCTGCTTTAATTGAGTATTGTCCCGATAGTTATCGGGAGAAAATTGAGCATTGAACAGTTTCTTTGCCTCATCTTCAGCTTCAGCAACAACAAACCTCCCGTTGTCATCGTACCACGCCGGTATTCTTTGTCCCCACCATAACTGACGGCTGATGCACCAATCCTTAACATTTTCCAGCCAGTATTTATAGGTAGCCAGGAATCTTTCTTCGGGATGAATTTTTACTTCGCCACTTAATACCGCTTTCAATGCTTTTTCAGCAAGTGGTTTCATTTTTACAAACCACTGAGTTGAAATGCGTGGCTCAACAACCGCATTTGTTCTTTGTGAAAATCCAAGTCTTGTCGTATACTCTTCTTCTTTGATCAATAGATCATCCTGTCTCAATTTCTCAATTGCTTTTTTCCTCGCTTCAAACCTGTCAAGTCCAACAAAAACCTGTGCAGCTTCACTTAATGTGCCATCTTCATTTAAAGTATCAATGATCTCGAGATTATGTTTTAATCCCAGGTTATAGTCATTGATATCATGAGCCGGGGTGATCTTTAACGCACCTGTTCCAAATTCTTTATCGACATATTCGTCAAAAATTACAGGTACCACCCGGTTAACAAGCGGAACTATGACTTTTTTTCCTTTCAAATGAGCATATCGTTCATCTGTTGGGTTCACGCATACAGCAGTATCACCCATTATAGTTTCGGGGCGTTGGGTGGCAATAGCAATGAAGTCGTTAGTCATTAGTTGTGAGTCATTAGCAGGTTCTTTCCTGACTATCGATTCCTGACTATCGACTCCTTCAACAACCATGTACTTTACGTAATACAACTTTC
>JAICPX010000374.1 GCA_025929635.1 Chitinophagaceae bacterium | reverse complement strand
GCGGTTCAGAATTACATCTTCACAAAGTTTCCTGAGTCCAGGCTCAATTTCATCATACACTACCAATTGCCCTGCATTCACAATTCCCATATCCATTCCCGCTTTGATGGCATAGTAAAGAAAAACGGAATGCATAGCTTCACGAACATGATCATTGCCACGGAATGAAAACGAAAGATTGCTTACACCACCACTCACTTTTGTAAGTGGCATCAATTTTTTTATTTCTTTGGTTGCTTCAATAAAATCTACCGCATAATTGTTGTGTTCTTCAAGACCGGTCGCTATAGCGAAGATGTTTGGGTCAAAAATTATATCCTGGGGATCGAAGCCAACTTTTTCAGTGAGTATTTTATAGGCACGGTGGCAGATATCAACCTTTCTTTCCTTTGTATCGGCTTGCCCGTTTTCATCAAATGCCATAACGATAACAGAAGCACCATACATCAAACAGGTTTCGGCTTGCTGAATAAACTTCTCTTCCCCTTCTTTCATTGAAATGGAATTCACGATCGATTTTCCCTGCACGCATTTCAACCCGGCTTCGATGATCTCAAATTTAGAGCTGTCGATCATAACAGGGATCTTTGCAATATCCGGTTCGCTTTGCAGAAGATTAAGAAAAGTGGTCATTGCTTTTACGCCATCGAGCAATGCATCATCCATATTCACATCCAGTACCTGGGCGCCATTCTCTACCTGCTGCCGGGCAACACTCAGCGCTTCTTCATATTTATTTTCCCGGATAAGGCGTGCAAACTTTTTTGAACCCGTGACATTGGTCCTTTCGCCAATATTCACAAAATTCATTTCGGGCCGAATGACCAATGGTTCGAGGCCTGAGAGACGTAAGTATGGTTGAATGAAAATTTGTTCCGGCATCTAGGGATTCCTCTTAATAATCAAATCCCGGATCACAGAAAAGTTGTTGACGATGAGGATCAAAATTGCTATTATCAATAGGGTTTTTTCCACGGTCCAATTTATATAGCTAAAATAATACCTAAATCGCCAATTCTTTAATGGTTTCCGGTAATTTTCTTGGTGATAAGTTTTTTACATGTTTTGCAATGTGTTGTATATGATCAGGTGTAGTGCCACAGCATCCACCGACAATATTTACAAAGCCTTCTTTTGCCCAATCTTCCAGGAAATGTGCAGTCTCTTCGGGTTTTTCGTCGTATTCTCCCATAGCATTTGGTAAACCTGCGTTGGGATAAGCCGAAACATAACAGGAAGCGATCTGGCTCAATTCTTCGATATATGGCCGCATTTCTTTTGCACCCAGCGCACAATTCAAACCGATACTTAATGGTTTTGCATGCATCACTGAATTATAAAATGCTTCCAGGGTTTGTCCGCTTAATGTTCGTCCTGATGCATCAGTGATCGTTCCACTGATCATGATCGGAAGAGCCCCCTTCCGACTTCCCCCGTTGGGGGAAGCCACAAGCGCACCTTCCCAACCTGGTGAGTTTTTCCCATTGTTATTAGGGTCTTCCATAAGCAAGGATTGGGCGTTGATGGCCTTCCCTTCGGGAAGGTCGGGATGGGCATCTCTGAAATATTTTTTGATTGCAAAGATGGCTGCCTTTGCATTTAATGTATCAAAGATCGTTTCGATCAGTAGCAGGTCAACTCCGCCTTCCACCAATCCTTTTGTTTGCTCATAATAAGCATCAACTGCGTCATCAAAAGATAATGCCCGGTAGCCAGGATTATTTACATCGGGAGAAAGGGACAATGTTTTGTTTAATGGGCCGAGTGCTCCTGCAATGAACTTCGGATTTTCGTCCCGGTAGCTATCGGGACCGGTTTTCGGATGTTGATTGTAGAATTCTTCCCGGGCTTCCCTTGCACATTTAGCTGCCGCAAAATTTATTTCATACGCCAGTGATTGCATGCCATAATCAGCCAATGAAACTTTTTGCGCGTTGAAAGTATTTGTTTCAATGATATCGGCACCCGCTTCCAGGTATTTTTTATGGATCTCTTTTACGATATGTGGTTGTGTAAGCGAAAGCAGGTCATTGTTTCCTTTAAGATCTGATGGCCAGTCTTTAAATCTTTCACCACGATAATCAGCTTCGGTTAGCTTATACCGCTGTATCATGGTGCCCATGGCGCCATCAATAATGAGAATGCGTTCCTTTAATATGTCATGGATCGTTGTCATCTTTTAAAATTGCTTAATGGCTAAATTGTTTAATTGTTTAATGGTTGAATTGTTTAATTGTTGTAGTAAGCCTAACAATTTAAAAATTGAACAGTTAACCAATTCTCGAACTAAATAAACGTGGGAAACAATAGTGGAGTTTCGTTGCGTTTATTAGTTCCGTATCAGGCCGAACAATAAACAAATCCGCCGTTTTGCAAAGATAGGGGTTATTCACTTCAGGCAAAAAGGTTGAGGTTAAGGTTAAGGTTGAGGTTGAGGTTAAGGCTGAGGTTGGGTTCCAATCCTTAACCTTAGCCTGAACCTATTTACTCGCCACGTATTTATCTACAGGCAAGCGATTCTGAAGGCTGCGTGCCAGGGTCATTTCATCGGCATATTCAAGCTCGCCCCCAAAGGCAATACCTCTTGCGATCGTAGTGACACGAAGAGTTGTATTCTGCAATTTCTTTTGGATATAATAAATGGTAGTATCACCCTGAATGTTTGGGTTCAGGGCAAAGATGATCTCTTCAGTTTTTTCTTTTTGCACACGATGAATGAGTGATTCAATGTTGAGCTGGTCCGGTCCAACGCCATCAAGAGGCGAAATGATGCCCCCCAGAACATGATAAGTGCCGCTATATTGCTGGGTACTTTCTATGGCGATCACATCCCGGATATTTTCGACAACGCAAATGATATCCTGCTTACGCATACTGTTGGCACATATTGAACAAATATCTCCGTCAGCAACATTAAAGCAACGCTGGCAGAATTTGATTTCATTGCGCATTTTGGCAACCACTTCGCTGAATTGCTGCACATCGATCTCCTGCTGTCTCAATAAATGAAGCACCAGCCGCAACGCCGTTTTTTTACCAATACCGGGTAGTTTGGCAAATTCGTTCACTGCATTTTCAAGAAGTTGAGAGGAGAATTGCATTTGGAGGCAAAGATAGTTACTGGAGGTTGGATTCTTGATACTTGATGCTGGATGCTGGATACTAGATATTGGTCTCCGGATCAGGAAAATTTCCAAAACCAACATCCAGCATCCAACATCCAGCATCCAGTATCCAGCATCCAGTATCCAGCATCCAGTATCCAGTATCCAGCATCCAGCATCTAGAGCCTTATCTCAAACTCATTGTCCCAATTTGCCCGGATATTAATTTTTTTATTCAATGGGCGAACCAACTCGGGTTGTCTTCTTGCTCCGAAGAACTGGCCCGGATCCCATTTGCCATTTTTGTTTTTGTCAAAAAGGATACTGAGTTCGTACTCCCCGGGCGTAAATAATGCCTGGTAAATTTCATTGATACTAAGAGGGAATGTTTTTACAACCTGGCCATTTTGTGACAACTGCAACACAGGGTTTTCTGAAAGATCAATATTGATAAAGCTAACTTTCAATGAACCGTAGTCAGCCAGCTTTTTAGTAGTGAAATAAAGTGTATCGGTTTTAAACAACTTTCTGCCGGCACTATCTTCTGCAAAATCTTTATCAAGGATCAGGTTATAGAGGGTATTTTCTTTCCAGTCAGTTTTTAGCGTTATCTTTTTTTGCGAACTATCGATCTGCCACGAAGCAGGAGCGGAAATAAATGCTGAATCTGTGCTTAGCTGAAGTTTGGTCGTATCAATATTTCTCAAGGGTGCTTCAAAGTTCAGGCTAAAGTCATTTAACAGGTCCTGTGTATTACCGCTGAGATTGGTGGTGAATCGTAATCTTCGATCATCTGGTCTTGTACCTGTACCCCTGTTCCCCGCAAAGTTGATGGTAGGTCCTGCCGGCGGCGCCTCGTTTTCAATAAATGCATAGAGAGTAACAGGTGAAGAACCAGGTTTAATTTCAACAGAGCTGTCGGCAAATGCAAATAGCGCTTTATCAGAATATCTTCTTGTACCGCTTTCATCCTTCAATGCATATACATAATATATACCGGTAGGTAAATAGCGAAAAAGGAAATTACCCTGGCCATCAAGCTTTGTTATGTAGCGCGGGCGGTCTTTTAGAACGGCCGAATCTTCACCACTCCTGTGCAGTATTACTGTTAAGGTCGAATCAATTCCACCTGTCTCAGCAAGAACCACTTTACCGCCAAGTTGAAGCGTATCTAATGTATTGCCTGTTGTAAAAATGTAAGAAAAATTACGCAACACATTTCCTTCATTGATATCTTTTATCGCATCTCCGAAATTGTAATAATAAGTTGTGTTCGGTTCAAGTGTGTCTTTGATCTTCACTGTAAGGGTTCGCAATTTGGATTCAATAACAGGGAAAATAGTTGGTGTGGGTGATATGATCAGGTTACGAAAAATATCCTGCGGTTGATCGATAAACTCATCAAAAGTAAATGTGATCGTTCTCGTATCAAAACCTTTGCTTGAATCGGGAGGCGTGACTTTTACAAGCAACGGGGGAAGTGAATCTCTTGGTCCACCCATCGGGGGAACGATATTTGCACAACCAGAGATCAGAACCGTGATTTTTGTGATTAAAAGGATTAAGAGGAAAAAAAGGACAATTCTTCTCATTCAGAAAATTTCTAAAGCTGCAAACTTAACCTGTTTATTTTTAAGGAATGTTCCAATTTTCCTAATAATCCCGCAAAATCGTGTTAATCCTGGTTTAATCCTGGTTCTCCTGGTTCTCTTCCAATTCATGAAGTGCCACCGTGAGTTTATTTGTTTTTACAAAATTGCACCAATGGCAATCCGGTCTGCCACAACCAATGTAAAAATCGCGAT
>JAICPX010000588.1 GCA_025929635.1 Chitinophagaceae bacterium | reverse complement strand
TGCTCCAATAATTAATAATTATTAATTAATAATTATTCCTTGTCTTTCGCCATTACATCTTTCGCAAGAACACTGAAATCATCCGCAGAGAATGAGTCAAAGAGCTGATGGTACTTACTACTATCCCAGATTTCAATTTTGTTAACTGCCGAAACAAGCACTATATCTTTTTGCAGACCCGCATGATCCTTCAAATTGGGTGGTATCAATAAGCGACCTGCGCTATCGGGCTCTACATGTGTTGCACCATTTAAGAAGTGGCGGCGAAACTGTCTTGCCTTTGGGTCAAATTCATTTAGCTTATTGATCTCTGCAAAGAGCGGTTCCCAACTTTTTAGTGGGTAAAGTGCCAGGCATTCTTCAAATCCCCTGTTGATAACGAAGAGGTTTCCTTCGCCCTCCGGCAGCTGCTTTTTTAGCCCGGCCGGTAGGAGAAATCGACCCTTTGCGTCTAATGTCGCCTCGAACTCGCCTAGAAACCCAATCATTATCAATAATTTGTCTCAATTCAGAAATAATTGACACAAAATAACACTTTTTCCCACTTAACTACCAAATTTTCAGCATTTTATTTTTTCCCCAGCATTTAATTAGCTGAAATCAACTCCAGCAAAGGTTTTAGAAGGAATCAGGAAAAATTCAGGTAAAATTCCTGTGAGCAGGCTGTGGATTTCGGTGGAAAAGCTGTGGATAGTGTGGAATTGAAGTCAGAAGTGTGATGGCTGAAGTCGGATCTGGAAAAAGTTCATTTATCTATACCTTGCTGCTATGGCAACTGCTGGCTATTCGGGAACTCCATTAATGAAAAAACTTGGGATCAAACCCGGGATGAGAGTTTTAGTTATCAATAAGCCTCATGATTATTACAAATTATTGGAGATGGACATCAGTGATCAATCAATGAAGAAGAATGAAACGCCCGACCTTGTTCATTTGTTTGTGAAGAATACAAAAGAGTTTGAAGCTGAAATGAAAATGTTGAAACCACTTTGTAAACAAAATCCAAACATCACTATTTGGGTTTCCTGGTACAAGAAAGCGGCAAAGATCGAAACGGATATTACAGAAGATGTGATCAGGAATTACGCATTAAAGAATGATCTTGTTGATGTAAAAGTTTGTGCAGTGAGTGATATCTGGAGCGGGTTGAAATTGGTCGTACCGGTCGCAAAACGTTGATAATTTTATCGAAATATACATCTAACAATAATGACTTCGCTATTTGAATTAACCTCTTTTGGATTGAAAGACTTATCACTTAAGAATTATTTTAAAACTATTGAATCTACCTTAGAAAAAGTGTATAATGTCGACAAGCTAACAGATTTTTTTACCGTACATCCGTATTCAGAGTCGAAATCATATTTGAATAGAAGAACACTGACCTCACCGGATCCAAAATTCGAAAAAATTGAGTTGGTTTATCAGCCGCTCAATAATAATGTTGGTGCCATCGTCTGGGAATTGAACATATCATTATCCCAACTAACCGAAATTTTTGGAGCACCCATAATTCATAATGAACCTTATAGTAATTCGACTGCCTTTGCATTCAAAAGCACTAATCCCAATATTGAAATTATCAAAACAAGACATCCCGAGTGGCTAAAAAAGATAAGGCACAAGAATACTTTTGAATACCAGGATAAAAACAATCAAAAAATTGAACTTGATGATCCGATGTTTTCGTTTGTGCAATTTAACCTATCAGGTTAATACTAATTTGAAGGAGCGATTAAACTCTTTCTTTTTTGATGCAATAGTTAGTTGTCTATGACAGACCCAAGAACTCTTTCCATAAAAGATTTTACCTATTCGCTTCCCGAAGAAAGGATCGCCAAATATCCTTTGGCGGAACGGGATGCATCAAAACTTCTTATTTATAAAGACGGAATTATTTCAGAAGACATCTATAGCAATATTGCGGACCGTATACCCGCAAACTCTTTACTCGTTTTTAATGATACAAAAGTTGTTGAAGCAAGATTACTGTTTCAAAAACCCACGGGTGGCGTAATTGAAATATTTTGTTTGGAACCCCATGAACAATACCCAGACATAACAACTGCAATGCTGCAACATGAAAAGGTCTTGTGGCATTGCCTGATCGGGGGCGCCTCAAAATGGAAGCACGGACAAATCCTCGAAAAGAAAATCATTCACCATTCAAAAGAACTTTTATTACATGCACGATACGTGGGAAAAGCCGGCGATAGTTTTGTTATTGAATTATCCTGGAACGATCCCGACTTAAGTTTTGCCGAAGTGCTTCATTTATTTGGCGCCATCCCGCTCCCGCCCTACATAAAAAGAAATGTAGAAGCCAGCGACGCAGAAAGATATCAAACTGTTTATGCTCACTATGAAGGATCGGTGGCTGCTCCCACGGCGGGTTTGCATTTTACCAGGAGTATCTTTAAAAAATTAAAAGAGAAAAATATTGATAAGGACTTTGTAACCCTTCATGTTGGAGCCGGAACATTTAAACCGGTTAAAAGCGACACCATGCAAAATCATGAAATGCATGCAGAACATTTTACAGTTTCAAAATCGCTCATTCAAAGCCTGCTTGA
>JAICPX010000260.1 GCA_025929635.1 Chitinophagaceae bacterium | reverse complement strand
TCCGGGAAGGCGCAAATATCTTTATTTTTACGGTCTTAAACATGCAGAAATATGGCTGGGTTTTTTAAAATGTTTTTTGCTTCACTGTTGGCGCTGATAATTTTTAGCGTGGTAGGTTTCTTCATTTTCCTGGCGCTGATAGCGGGTCTTGCCAGCAGTGATAAGCCCACGGTGGAAAAAAATTCTGTGCTGGTGATCAATCTTAGTCAGCCGTACCTTGAGCAGCAGGTTGAAAATCCCCTGGCGGCGTTTAGCAGCAATGATGCGTTGACCGTGCCCGGGGTTTATGATGTTGTTCGCCTGCTGCATAAAGCGGCAAATGATAACAAGATAAAAGGAATTTACCTGCAAAGCGGAATGAATCCAAATGGTTTTGCCGCGTGCGAAGAGATCAGGAATGCACTGGTGGCATTTAAAAGATCAGGCAAGTTCATCTTGGCATATAGCGAAATGATGAATCAAAAATCTTATCACGTAGCGAATGTCGCGGACAGGATCTATGTAAATCCAAAGGGTTTTTTTGACTGGACCGGTTTTAGTTCACAACTGATCTTTTTAAAAGGCACATTGGAGAAATTAAATATTGAACCGCAAATTTTTTACGCAGGGAAATTTAAGAGCGCCACCGAACATTTCCGTTCTGATAAAATGACCGAAGAAAATAAATTGCAAACATCAGTATGGTTGGGTGATCTTTATGCTCATTTTTTACTAAAAGCTGCAGAAGCGAGAAAAATCGATACGGCAACACTCCACCAGCTGGCGAATGAAGCAACAGTCAGAACTCCCAACGACGCGGTAACGCACAAGCTGATCGATGGTATAAAATATGATGATGAGATAAAGGATGAGATAAAAGAAAAATTGAAATTGGGTAAGTATGATAAGATAAACCTTATTTCGATAAACAGTTATTTTAAAGCCGGCGGGTTTAAAAAATATTCGGGAGAAAGAATTGCATTGATCTATGCAGAAGGTTCAATTATTGATGGAGGTGGTGATCAGTCACAAATCGGAAGCGCAGATTATATAAAGCTCATTCGAAAAGCAAGATTGGACAAAACGATCAGGGCCATCGTATTTCGTGTGAACAGTGGCGGTGGCAGCGCTTTGGCAAGTGAAACGATCTGGCGTGAGCTTGCACTGGCAAAAAAAGAAAAACCCGTGGTAGTGAGTTTTGGTGATGTTGCAGCATCAGGTGGTTATTATATTTCATGTGCTGCAGACAGCATATTTGCAAGTCCTACAACGATCACTGGTTCTATTGGTGTATTTGGCATCATTCCCAACATGGAAGGATTTTTCAAAAATAAACTCGGAGTAACGTTTGATGGAGTAAAGACCGGGCCTTATGCAGATCTTGGGGCTATTTACCGCCCGATGAACGAGAATGAAAAGAAATTTGTTCAGCAAAGCATTGATGAGATCTATATGACCTTCAAGCAACGTGTTGCCGAAGGAAGGAAAAGACCAGTTGAACATATTGATAGTATCGGGCAGGGGCGGGTGTGGAGTGGCAGCAAAGCGATTGAAAATGGTTTGATCGATAAATTCGGTGGATTACAGGATGCCGTTGAATGTGCGGCAAGAATGGCAAAGCTTACAAAATACCGGTTGCGCGAATACCCGGAAGTGCAGAATGTTTTTGATCGTCTATTTGGTAGTTCAAGAGATAATACATTAAGAACAGAAGCGATGAGAAAGGAATTGGGCGAAGATCAATTTAAAATATACCAGCAAATGTTGCGGGTAAAACAAATGACCAATACCCCGCAGGCAAGATTGCCGTTTGAGTTTTTTGTGAATTAAGATTAGGGATAAAATCACCTGGTATGGCACAAGAACCCCACGCGACGTGTGGGATTTTTTCATTTAATCCAGGTTGTATTCCTTTTTTAATAATTCAATCAGGTTTTCGGCCGAACTGATTGCATTTACAATCGCCCTGTTTGTAAAACTAATTGTCCCTCTTAAGATCACCACTTTGAAACTGAAGTCATTTAATAATACAGGGTCGTCGGTTAATAACAAAGGATTGTTAACTGGTCTGATTATTTTGCCGGTACTATCGGTCAGGTCAGTCCAGGCAAAAGGATCAAAGATCTTTCCGGCTAAATTATACGAGATAAACCTCCGTAATTCGGTCTCGGCCTCCTGCTGGCCCAGTAAACTTTTGATCCTTTCGTTATCATAAACAGTTATACTGTCTGCCGCATCCGCATTTCGGATCAGGCGGAGATTTCCCGAATTCTTTAATTGCTGGATGGTTCTATCGTGATACTGAAAGACCATATTGCGCGTGATGTTCCGGGCATAGAAATAAAGATCATTCATATGATCTTTGTAGCCGTCTTTCATCAAACTCGTCAGGGAGTCAAAATAACTGATTTGCTGTTTTTTGATTTCATAGGTCCTTTCCAATGATGTGATATCCAGCTCAACATCCTTAATCAGGGACCGGATATACTTTTTCTCCCGTTGATGTTCAATTATATGTTCGAGGTTATACTCAGCTAACATCCCGCAGAATACAGCCAAGAAAAGCATGAAGAATTCCCAGAAATAATGCGACCACTTTTTGCGTGGCGTATGTGCGTGATGATGTACTTCCATAGACTGGCGAATAAGTTAATCAGTTTTACGTTGTAGTTGGTGTTCAAATTTAAAGAAACCTCAATTTAAGCGGTCCGATCAGGAATAACCAACCTGGCGAAGCAAGAAACATTATCTCCGCTTAAAAAAGAAAAGCCAATTCACCCTATCTGCAATCTCACTCAAAAGCAACAGCTAAAAACCCATAGTATTGCCCTTTTGCACTGAGGAGCCTCATTCAACAGAGGCTTAAATCAAGCCGCCGCCAAGCAATTCTGTTCACAGGTATCAAAAAGAACACGGCGGCGCTTTGTTTAAGCCTTTTATGTTGGCTGCTGTTTCTTATTGAGTTGCTTCCAAAATCGATTCAATTACTTTCTTTGGGTCGCAATTATTTAAACCAGCTCCCCAACTTGAATTAAACTCAATAACAAACCAGTCTTGATCGGAACTATAGCCGATGTCAATTACAAAGGTTTTTGGTAACGCAAAAGTTGGGTCTTCTAAGAACTCCAGGAGAAATTTCTTACCAGCCTGAAGATCTGCTTCGCCCTCATAAATTGCGAGATCTTGTAGTTGCCTGTTGAAGACAAAGGCTCGTGCTTCTGCATCAACTTTAATTATGTCGGAGAATAAAATTTTCTCGGTGGGTAACAATCCAGTGGTTTCTTTCAGAAACTCGTCTATAGTGTTGTAAACTTTTCCCTTGAATTGTTTTGGGGTGACGGGTTTTATGAATTTTGGGAAATCCATTTCCAGGACTTCAGAAATTTTTTTTTCAGTGATGATGCGTTTTGTCCATTTTCTGTCAAGTTTTGCGATCAAAGAATCGTCAGGAGAAACTAGTTTCAATTTGAAAATCTCTGCAAGTACCAAAGCAAATGTGTCATTGCCATAAACTGCTACTTTTTTGTTTTCTAAGTCGGCGGGCTTTTCCCAAAATCTGTCAAGTTTTTGTCCCTTCCCGCCCAAACTTGTCCAGGCATTCAGCACAGATTCTCTTTCTTCATCGGATTTTTGTGGTATTAGTAGTATAGTATCTGTTCGCATAAAATAGCAGGGAACGTCAGTCTGTGAAAAAACTATTCACAACTGTTGAATAAAAATAAACAATTCTGCGCAACACATAAAAGCGATGATTTGTCTCATAGCGCATGAAAATCAAACAAGGCACATCACATCATTAAATGCAGTTTAGCAGTTTGGATGATCTTATTGCTACGGATAACCCCATAGTATTACCCTTTTGCACTGAGGAGCATCATTCAACAAAGGCTTAAATCAAACCGCCGCCAAACAATTCTGTTCACAGGTACCAAAGAGAACCGGGCGTCGCTTCGTTTAAGCCTTATATGTTGGCTGCAGGCATTTGTTACAAACCATATACGCCTTTGCTGACTTCCTTCCGCCATTTTGTTCCGTATTTTTTGTCAAGATAAATGCCGATTGTATGATTATATGTCTCGAGACAATCTATCGCAATTGAGTTGGTACAACCGCCGTCTCCATAATATATGATTTTATATTTTTTTTCAAAATCATGGTCAGTTTTTGCTGGCAAAGAACTGAAGGCACCGGCAGCTCTAAAAAGTTTGATTTTGTTTGCTTTTATATCTTTTTCAGCGGAGTTCAAGCATTCAGGCAATAAGGTAATGACTAGTATGTCGTTCTTGTTAAATTGGAGATTGTCAATTGCAGTCCAACCTACTTCTGCACTATAAAAAATAAGGGCGATATTATTTGCGCTGTCTAGTTCGATGGTAAAGTTGCCAAGAGTATCGGTAGTTGCAAGTATTTTATCCTTGAATTCGATATAACCTGATCTAATCGGCTTGCCAGTCAAACCGGAAATCAATTTGCCCTTGTATAGATTTTGAGAATTGCTCGAGACACAGAGTAGGAGACAAGCTAATATGATTAAGGCACTACGCATGATGATATTCTTGCAGCCAACGTCAGTCTGTGAAAAAACTATTCACAACTGTTGAATAAAAATAAACAATTATGCGCAACACATAAAAGGAATGATTTGTCTCATAGAGCATGAAAATCAAACAAAGCATACCACGTCATTAAATGCAGTTTAGCAGTTTGGATGATCTGATTGCCACGGATAATCGGGTTCGCATCATCGATGCTTTGTTGACAAGCTGGATCTGCCACAGATCGGGATCCTACAGCGCAGCAAAAGGACATGATAATTTGCTGAAAACAGAAAAACATCTATGAAAAAGTAAAAACGGAATGGATAAGAAAGTAAAAAAGAAATTTTTTTAACCAACCTGGCGAAGAAAGAACCATTATCTCCGCTTAAAAAAGAAAAACCAATTCACCCTATCTGCAATCTCACTCAAAAGCAACAGCTAAAACCACATAGTATTGCCCTTTTACACTGAGGAGCTTCATTTAACAGGGGCTTAAATCAAACCTCCGCCAAACAATTCTGTTCACAGGTACCAAAGGGAACCGGGCGGCGCTTCGTTTAAGCTCTATGTGTTGGGCGCAGTTATTTACTACCACTTGCATATCTTTTATTATCTTCCGCGATGTAATTAAAAAGCAAATTCAAAGTCCCTGTATAAACAAAGGTTGTTAATTTAAGGACTTTAGTTTCATTAGGATTTAGAGAAATTTTTGGGTCTGCATGTTGACAACTTCTTTCAGGATTTGTCCACAAATTTCCTGTTTCTGAAGTAAATGTTGCAGCAACCCATTTTTTGTCATGTGATAAAGTTGCAATAAAAGGCATATCAGCTTTTCGGGACTTATAATATCTGGTAATAGAATCTTCATCTTTCTCTACTCTTTTTTCTGAGATTGGCCAGGCATATGATACTAGATATCTACAAGGGAGCCATTTTTCCAGGGGCATAGTAAGTCGTTCAGGAGTTTCCGATGCGATTAAGTCAAATCCACTGCTGAGATGTACATAAGTCCTTTCTAATAAAGTATCTGAAAAAGCAGAATAAAGTTTTACGCATGTAACTGCTTGTAAATGCTCGTAAGAATTATTGGATCTATTTGTCAATATATAAGTGTACTTAATTCCATTTGAATCGAGCTTTGCATTGGCAATCATACTAACATTTCCATTTAATGTTGTTTTATATGTAATTGTGTTATCTTTTACTGTCCATACCGGCAGCGTTCGCTTGTTTAAATTACCTCTACTTTCAAGATAAAGATGTTCAACTAAGCCATTTTTACTATTTAGACCAGTTACATGTTCAGGAAATTCAATCTCAATACCTCGTTCTGACTTTGATTGGTTTGGCAATAGAAGTTTTAAAAGGGGATAATTTTTATTTATCACGGAAAGTTTCAAGCCTGATTTAGAATCAATAACGGATAATTCATTTTGAGAACATGCATTGAGCAAACAAGAAAACATAAAAATGATAAATAAAGTCTTTTTCATATTTAATTTATGGCCTTAAACTTTATCGCTTAATTGCAGGCAAGGTCAGTCTGTGAAAAAACAATTCACATCTGTTGAATAAAAATAAACAATTATTACACACGGGCTATGATGCACCAATGCTTAAATCGGCCTTGCTTAGAGTGTTGCTAATATAAGTACGTTAGCCGGGGGTAATTAATTTGGAAACCGTAATATGAGGGATTGCAGCCAACGTTGAAGTGTTTATGCAGTGTTGGCTTCTGTGTTATTTCCATCTGCAAACAACTACTGCTCATTGAAGATAAAAAGAGGATTTTATATTCTTCCGCCAACATTGCATAAACATTTTGTTAGCAACATGCGCCCTTCTTCTCGCAACTTGTAGCCGGTCGTTACATTCTCGTCATGGAGGCGCAGAATAGAATTAATTGTCTCACCATCGCCATAACCTGCCAATGAATGTTTTACCTTTTTTTACTCTACTTTTAAAACTTTTACAGGTTCAATTTGCCCTGCT
>JAICPX010000304.1 GCA_025929635.1 Chitinophagaceae bacterium | reverse complement strand
TTCAAAGTGTCCGGGGCCAGCTCGGTTACCAGTGAAAATCAGATCAGTTCAGGTGAGCGGATAAGTTTGCAACTGAGCGGGGCCAGTGAGGGAAGATTAGAGATCAATGCACCAAGAGTAATCGTTGATGTTTCAGGTGCAAGCGGTGCAAACCTGAGAGGCCGTACTAAGGATCTTGAGGCCAGTGCCTCAGGCGCAAGTAAAATAAGAGGCTATGATCTTCTCACCGAAAATTCAGATGTTGACGCCAATGGGGCAAGTCATATCGAGGTATATGCAAGCGTCAAACTGGATGGCGAAGCCTCCGGAGCTTCAGGTGTAAGCTATCGGGGAAATGCTACAAACAATGTAAGAACATCAGGTGCCAGCAATGTGAGTAAAAAAGAGTGATTGAAAATTAAGTTAATATGACAAAACCCGCAATCAGCGGGTTTTTTTTGCGTTATTTTTGATATACTTTTATATAATTACGCCTATGAAACATATGGCCAAACAATCTTCTTTAACCACTATTAGTTATCTCTTAGTCGGATTCCTCAGTTTGTTTATTGCGTTCCCGATATTTATTTTATTGCATAAACAACTACCCGATTATGATTGGCCAATTCATACTGACAGGATCTTGTTGTTTGTCTTGGTTATCGTTTTTGTATTGTTATTATTAAGCCTGTTCCGTCCGATCATCAATTTCATTTTTGCAGGCACATTAATTATCCTTTTGTACGGAACATTCACCGATACATATGGTTTTCAAAATCTGGCCACTGATTATAAAACCATGTTCTCTGCAATAAAATATAATTCCGGGGATAACAATAAAATGATCCTTGATGACTCAAAATTTTATTATAAAACAGATATTCTTGCAGCAACTGATTACAGGAACGCCGAAGTGCGGGCTTTTGCTGTGAGGGCGGCTAATGCAAATTTTAAAAGAGAACAAAACCTTAATGAAAGATACCGTGATGTGATCCAGTGTTTTGCTGTATTCAAAAAAATAAACCGTAACTGGAATTACGTAAATGATCCTGTAGGACAGGAATACTTTGCAAAGGCGAGTGAATCGGTTAAATATCTTGCCGGGGATTGTGATGATCATGCTATTTTGATGGTTGCTGCGATCAGATCGATAGGTGGAACTGCAAGATTTGTAAGTACAACCGGTCACCTTTATCCTGAACTGTATGTCGGCGATAAATATGATCTGGAAAGATTGACCAACATTATTCAAAACGGATTATTCCCGATTGAAAGTAAAGACCAGAGCCTTCATTATCACGCTGATCCTGATGGAAAGATCTGGCTCAACCTTGATTACACCGCTGCTCATCCCGGTGGACGATTTTATGCTCAGCCAATCCTTGGGATCCTGATGCCGAAGTAAGTCGGAAGTAGGAAGTCAGACCTCGGACCTCGGACCTCAGACTTCAGACCACAGGCCTCACAAGTTCACATACCTCACTAAGATCCTGATATTCCTGTTTCTTCCTTTATCATCAGTACAGGAAATCTTTACAGGTCCTTCGTCAGGGACAAAGAATTGTTTTTCTCCCGGTGCAGCAGCTTTATAAAATTTATCATCGACGTACCAGAATACTTTGCTTACGTCGGTAGCTGTTTTGCAGGTTAGCAGTATAGGTTCTTTTCTATTTTTGCTGATCAGGTATTCTGAGCCGTTTGCGGGCGACGTAATGGAAGGAGCATTGCCATTAAATATTATTTCGCAATCATCATTGTGGGATGGAATTTTTTGATACGCAATTTTCTGTTCTTCATACCAGGCCTGCATTTCGGGTTCGGTTATTTTATAAATTTTCTTTTTGAATCCGGATCCCGGGGCGCAATTCTTACAATAAGAAGTCTTTTCATCTGCGGACACCAGTACTTCTTTTATATTGTTGCATTTGACAGTTGAAGAAATAAGCGGAATGAAATAATCCATCACAAGATTGCTGCAATGGTCTGACGGTGACAATCCTGTTTCAGAACAAACCATTCTTGTTTCACATGCTGTTGGCATGGTGAACCATTCTGCATCACTGTCATAATCGATAGTATTAAAGACTTTAAACAGCAGGGGAGTCGCTGTGTTTGTTCCGTTCAGGTCGGGAACACCAACCCCGGAAAAATTTCCTACCCAGACACCAACCGTGAAATTCTTATTGTACCCAATACTCCAGGCATCACGTCTTCCATAACTCGTACCGGTTTTCCAGGCGATCTTTGGCATTCGTTCGGTCGATTGCCAATTCAATGGAAAATCAGGCCTGTTCACTTTTGATAATATATCATTAATGATAAACGCTGCTTCGGGACTTACTACAGGTACCCGCTTGTGCAGGGAATCTTTATCAGAATACGACGGAGAATAATAAACGCCTTCGGTTGCAAACAAAGAAAATAAACCGGTAAGCTCTTCCAACGTTGTTCCGCAGCCACCCAGGATCATTGACAGGCCCAGCTTATTCCTGTCTTTTTGTATTTGCCTGAAATCGCAGGAAGACAGTTTTTCAACCAGTTTATCTTTTCCAAGTATCCTTAAACTTTTTACTGCGGGGATATTCAGGGAATGTTCGAGGGCATATTCGGTGGTCACATACCCATTATATTTCTGGTCATAATTTTCAGGAGCATAACCGTCATAATTTACCGCCACATCATTCAACACCATTTTTGGAGTCAGCAAACCTTCATCGATGCATAAGGCAAATAACAATGGTTTTAATGTACTTCCGGGTTGTCTTACGGCAGCTGCACCATTTACCTGTCCTGCATCGGTGGTATCAGTGAAACTTGCAGAGCCAACATAAGTGACCACATCATGAGTTTTATTGTTGATGATCACAACCGAGGCATTGTTGATATTTCGCAACCGTTTTGATCGTATATAATCTTCTACGATCTTCTCGGTTTTTAATTGCGTGTTAAGATCGATATGCGTTTTATAGTAGTGACCCCCTTTTTTGAAAAGCTTATTTGAAAGATGCTTAGCATAACGCGGTACGGTATTCCGTGTTGCTGTCAATGGTTCGGCCAGCGCATCCTCGATCTCTTTTTCTGTAAACACCTTATCTTTCGCAAACTTTTTCAACCAGCGATTTCTTTCGGTTACGATCCGGTCGTTATGTTTACCGATTACTAATGAAGAAGGTCGATTTGGAATTATACTTAACGCGGTGATCTCGGCCAATGACAGGTGATCAGGATTTTTTGAAAAGTAAAGCAACGATGCAGCTTTTACGCCTTCAAGATTCCCGCCATAAGGAACAAGGTTCAGGTACATCTGTAAGATCTCGTCTTTGCTGTATTTCCATTCCAGCTGGTATGCCCGGAACATCTCGATGATCTTGCTTCCCGGATTCCGTTTTCTTGGTTCCAGTGCTCTTGCTACCTGCATGGTGATCGTGCTGGCACCGCTGGTTCGCTTCATCCGGAAAATGTTCTTAAAAGCCGCACGGACTATGGCCAAGGGATTTATACCAGGATGATAATAGAAGTATTTATCCTCTTTGGCAATAATGGTTTTGCGAAGCAATGGAGATATTTCATTTAATTCGGTTTTCATTCTCCATTTTTCATCCCGCGTTAGAAATGCGTTGATCACCTCGCCATTCTTATCGGTAATAATAGTTGAGTATTCGATCTTATCTTTTAAAGGGAACAACAAATTCAATAAAAGAAAGAGAATAAATAATATCATGGCAGTTATGCCAAGCCGTTTAAAGAAAAAGGTTATTTGTTTTTTAGTGATTCGGGGTTTCATACTGTTTATCCGATCTGCTTTCGTTTCATATTTGTTTGCGACAGCTATCCGCGCCACAGCTCCAAGCCGTGGCATGGATAAGGAAGCACCGAACAGCTTAACATTTATTTATCGTACAAAATTTGCAAACCGAAAATTCTTACTATTATCTTTCCTGTTAAATTCTTTCATTCTGTATGGACCCCGCTGACTCTTCACGCCCCGCAAGGGACATTCCTCCTTAGCTTTTCACAATACTAATATCTGTTTTTCTCCCAATGAAAAGCAAGATCACGACGATAATTTTTTACTGCCCTTTTTTTATTTAACTTATCTTTCAGTCACACACTCAACCAACAAACCTATATGCGTATCAAACATGTTTTAGTAATCCCTATGATTGCTATCGGGATTACTATTTTTTTAATTGCCTGTAAACGGAATGCGGTTAAACTTGAATACACCAATGCAAAAGGTGAAGTGCCACAGGTAGGCAATCTGATTTTTCGATTCGACAGATCGTTAGCGAAAGATTCCATGCTCAATGTATGGGATTCTACAGATTATATTTCTTTCACGCCAAAAATTCCAGGGCGTTTTCGCTGGGAAGGACCGGATGAACTGGTTTTCTCGCCTTCACAACCATTACAACCTGCCACATCATACACGGCAAAATTCAAGAATGATCTTTTCAGGTACAGTAAATACGATAAGGTCGATAGTAAAGAGATCGGGTTTCATACCCCGCCACTTGTATTGGAGAATGCACAGGTTGTTTGGACAATGCCCGATCAAACTACCCGCAACATTGTTCCTCAACTTGATCTTCTGTTTAATTATAACGTAGATCCTGCAAAGCTGAAGGATAAACTCTCTATTGAGTTTGATGGAAAAAAAACAGAGTTTACGCCACAAACTGTTTCTGCTGATAAGAAACTTTCGTTCAGGCTTGCCAGTTTTAAACCAGAAGATCGCGATTATGATTCAAAGATCATCATTGAAAAAGGATTATCGCCGGAAGGCGGTACGAACTCGATCGGCGAAACGATCTCGGAAAATCTTTCTGTTTCCTCACCGTATGTGCTGGTAATTCACGGTCTCACAGCGGAGCACGACGGCACCGAAGGAATAATTCGCGTGTTAACCAATCAACAACTCTCTCAAACCGATCTGAAATCTTTTATTGCCCTTGATCCCGATATTCAATACACAACAGAAGTTGACGAAGGCGGGATGACATTACGCAGTGACAATTTCGACATGGAAAAAAGTTATACTCTGACCCTGAAAGAGGGTTTGAGAGGAAGAATTGGCGGAGAATTAAAAGAGATTTCCCAGCACCAGGTGGCATTCGGTGAACTGGAAGCCGGCATCAGTTTTACGAGCAAGAAAGGAGTATATCTCTCAAAGAATGGAAGAAAGAATATGGAAGTAAAGATCAACAACGTGGCAAAGGTAAAGCTGACCATTTCAAAGATCTATGAGAATAATTTATTGATGATGGATCGCTATGGCTACTATCCAGGAGCGACACGTGCCAGTTATAATGAATATGATGAAAGGGAATACTATCCTGATTATGGAAGTGATGTGACGCTTGGTGATATTATTTATGAAAAGGAAATTGATACACGATCATTACCCAAAAGCGGGGGAGGAAAATTGCTGAACGTTTCCCAATTTGAAGACCGGCTGCCCGATTTCAGGGGAATTTATCATATTCAAATAAGTTCAATGAAGGATTATTGGGTAAAGGACAGCCGTTTTATATCAGTTTCGGATATCGGACTGGTCGCTAAGGAAGGAATTGACAAGATATTTGTTTTTGCCAATTCAATTAAAACGGCAAGGGGAATGAACGGTGTGAACATAAATGTCTATTCAAAGAATAACCAGCTTATCGGCACAGGAGCTACCAATGCAGATGGCGTCGCCGAGATCGTTTATGCTAAAAAGGAGTTCAATGGCTTTCAACCCTCAATGATCGTTGCCAGGACGGAGGAAGATTTTAATTACCTGCCATTTAACTCTTCAAGAGTGAATACCTCTTCATCAACCATATCCTTATTTTTAGCACGAGCTTTTTGTGCACCTGCTTGCAGTTTCTGTCGCATATCCTCGTCAGATTTCCATGGAAATTGT
>JAICPX010000326.1 GCA_025929635.1 Chitinophagaceae bacterium | reverse complement strand
TGATCTCAATTCGAATAATGTTCAGGCCATATTCCATTACATCCCGCTACATACAAGTCCATTTTATAAGAATATTAATCTAAACGATGTTCAATTGCCGCGTGCTGAGAAATATGGTGACTGCCTCATTCGGTTACCCTTTTTTGTAGAGATGTCAATACAGCAGATCAAGTATGTTGAAAAATGCGTATCAAATTTTACAGTTAATTCGGCCAAAGCGGCTTGGCGATTCTAAAGCTCAATCGAGGACTTTGAACCATATTTTTGGACGAGCAGCCTCCTATATTGTAACACATCAAAGCATCTCCTGGTTACCAAGAAAATAGGGCAATCAACTCTCCATCATCCGTGAGTACATGTCTATCAATTGATCCACCATTGCCTGCCGTGTAAATAACCTTTGATACCGGGATTTGCTCTTCACCGAAAATTTTTCTCTCAAACCGGAGTCAGAGCTGATTTTAATGAAGGCATTAGCAAGCTCTTCCGCATTCTGGGGAGGTACATTTAAACCGGTCTCGTTATGCTGATTTACCCAATTTGCTCCAGAGCCCGGAATGTTTGTCGCAACTAACGGCTTACCAACGCTCATCGCCTCCAGAAGGACCACTCCAAACGCTTCTGATCTTTCAATGGAGGACAGACAAAATATGTCGCATACTTCAAAAAATGAATGAATTTCCGAAAACGGTATTCTGCCGGTCATGACAACCTTTGATTCGAGTCCTTTTTCTTTGATCCGTTGCCGTAGCGCGGATGTCAACGGGCCGTCGCCGCCAATAATGATCACAAAATCGTTGCTGAGGTAAAGAGCGGAATCAATCAGATATTCGAAGCCTTTATAGTAAACATGTCTCCCTAAGCTAAAAACAATTGTCTTGTTGTTATATTTTGCCCTTAGTGAATCAAGTTTTTCCTGATTGCTGCTCATTTCGGCATTAATCCCGATCGGAATTACTGTCGACTTGGACTTAAACTTCTGCAAATGCTCAGATGTGTCCAGGTAATTTTGGCTCGTGACTATTATTCTGTCAGCTTTTCTAAGAAGCATTTCCTGGATAGGCCTAAAAAAAACTAAAGCAATTTTTTGCCGGACGATATCGCTGTGCCAATGCACAACAATTTTCTGTCGGGGTCTGCAAGCTAAAAGGGCCAGCGTAGCCATCGGATCGGGATGATGCAAATGAATGATATCATAGTCATTGATAATCTTTCTTAGTTGCAATATCAAAAAAGGTGAAATAGACGTCGAAAGGATATGCGTCAGCGATGGAGACCGGATTACTTTGTATTTGCCGACATTCGAGATATCCAGCTTGTTGCTCTTGTTGGAACAGAGTACGTCACATATGATATTGCTGGCATTCAATCCTTCCGCAATTTCAAAGATAACCGTCTCGATGCCGCCCACGTCCGGAGGATAAAAACGTCCCAATTGCAATATTCTCATATCAAAATAACGGTAAACGATTCCTATTTATATATTTACGACGATACGATCCTTAAATGCCTGAAATATTTGTTCGTTATTTGGCCATTGTCCTGGCAGTTGGTCTTGTGCTTTATTGCATTGGTTGTGTGGTGTTCCTTTTTCTTCGCTTCCAACCTAAACATATTTTTACGAGTGTTTTTCTAAAAATTTTTGTGGGTTGCTTTTCTTTTACGGCAATATGCGCACTTTATTTTACAAGTCTAAAAACAATATTTTCAGGGCTAATAATTTGTATTGTTTACTTTTTCACCGAGCTCCGCTTGAGCAAAAGAAAAGGGATTCGAGGTCCTGTCAACATAAAAGCTGAGGCCGGCGTTCTACTGTTGTTCCTGGTTGTAGTGTCGGGCTTTTACACTTATCGATATAACAGCATAACTCATGACGGAGACAGCGTACTCAATATTCCAAATTCTGATTTCACATTTTATGCTCGCATATCGCATTTTTTAGTCGAATCTGGTATTGAATCTGCGACGCCCTCCCTGATTTATCAAGAATTAAATGCGCGGGATCCATATCATTATTTTGATATTTGGTTCAATGGCGGGGTCAGTTTTTTTTCATCAGGCGATAATCTTCAAATCCTGTTTTTGGTGTCGTACACTATTGGCATTTCCTTGGTATGGTTAGGTTTTTGCAGCATTGCAGAAAATTTGGACAAACTCACGTGGATCAATGTGGTCGTAGCATTCCTGGCTACTTTTTTTCTACCGCTGCAGTCCTTTTTTTCGGAGTCCATAAACCAAGTCGTAAATCAGTTTTTCATTCTTATCCATGCACCTCCCCATTACCTTGCTTACGGTCTTTGGAATCTTACTAAGATTTACCCCATCTATCTTGTATTTATTTCAGCAATACTGGCCTTTTTAAAACATGAAAAAGGTTTGGGCTTAGCCATCCTGTCGGTCTTACCATTCATATATACAACCGTTGCCATTCCAATCATGCTGACGTTATCAGTTTATGTCGTCGTGGATTATTTCTTTGGATCCAGGGACAAAGCATTCTTCTTTAGAACCGCTGCAGCTTTAGCATGCGTTTATCTTTTCATTCTTGCATTTTACTATCCTTATTTGACCGATTCTGTAGGCAGTCAGTTGGATCCTTTTCGACGCCTGGGGGTCGAGCCAATATATAAATCGATATTCAGGCCCGCCAAGATATTTCTTGATGCCAGCGTGCAATTGTTGGTCTTGGTGATGCCTTTTTTAGTTTTATTACTAATTGACCTATCAAATCGGACAACGCTGGACCGGCTGCGGCAAACAGTCTTTGATGAAATTAGAAAGAATAACTATGTTCAGTTTGGTATTGTGTTATATGCTTCATCGTTGGTGTCATGGTGCATCCTGTTCGATATTGTGGATGCGAACCAGTTTTTTGTAAAGACCGCAATAGTGATGGTCAACATACTCTGTTTCATCATTGCAATCAGCCTGCGTAAGATACTTACAAGAGCAATTATGCTGTTGTTATGTGGCTATTTCGTAGTTATTACGAATGACGATATTTTTGAGCAGCGACTTTATTCACAAGGTTATATGGAGGAGATTGAAAGGGTAGTGGATACGACGGGAAGAATAGGCGGTTTCATGCTCGGGGAGGCAGACTATAAGCAAGGGTACGGAAACAATATAGTTGAAGTTCTGGGGGATTACATTACATTATTCAGGCCCGACATCCATTTTGTAAATCTTTCTTTGCCGGATTCGCTTTTAGAGGAAGGTATTTTCAACGCAGATGTTGAAAGGCGCTTGGGAGAAAATGACTTTTATAAGTTTATGCTGGCGCAAAAAAAGGACAATGTGTTTTCGTCAGTCGTTCAAAGCCGTCGCGCGTTTATTAATGAATTTGATATAGAATGTGTGATCGTTAGTCCACACGTTATTTTGGACAGCCTTCTGGAAGAGCAGGTATTAAAAAAGATAACGGATACTTATTCCGGACAGGCTTTCCTTTTACTAAACAAAGGGGACGAATAATATGTCTCTGCTTAAACGATATTATATTTTTTTTCTTTGCATCAACATTTTTTTACCCAAAATTAATTTGGGTTTTGGAAGCTTCTATTTTTTTGAATTCATCAATCTCTTCCTATTTGCTTTTGTCATCATCAGGGGGAGGATTTTGATCAATGCGGTTACCATGTCTTATGTAGCATTTATGTTGATTGGCTACATCTCATTTTTGTTTGGAATGTTGCATTTTAACCTATTTGACGCAAACTCGTTCGCCAGACTGATAAAATTTACTTTTTTCCTGTTTTATATAATTGTTCCTTTTTTAATTCTTGACACGCTGTCAGAACGTGACGTGATGAAGGTAGTTCATTACCAATTCTTGTTTTTCCTGGCGGCGGGCTTTTACGTGATCTATCACATGGTCACTGAACCTCAGACCATGACAGAATACATTTGGGGTTATGATAACCGCTATCGGTTGGTTGGATTCACCGGATACGCGATAGACCTAAGTGGAAAAATGGAAAGACTACCAGGAACCACTTCTGTTTCAATGGGCGTTTATATCGCTTTTGTGTTTCTAATCTATTTGTCGATCTACCACTTCTATAAGGGAACAGGGAACCTCGTTAAGGTTTTGTTGCTCGTATTTCTGGAATTCCTTGTTTATTCAAGAGCAGGATTGGTGGTTATGACTGTTGGACTTTTATACTATTTTGTGCTGAATGCGAGGCCCTCCACAATTTTAAAATTTTCAGTGGCGGTGCTCCTGGTCATCGGATGCATAGTTTATTTTGATCTGGTTGAGCAAGTAACAAGCACCGGTAGCTTAAGTAAGGTCTTTAATTTGAAGGTAGAAAATGACCCACGATCCAGAATGTTAAGAGCAGGAATTGAATACGTTAGGGAAAACCCAGGGACGCTGATTATAGGAACGGGATATGGCGAGGAGTATACCTATCAAACCGTCGGCTACACGCATCTTGAAGGATTGCTTCCGACAACATTAATCACGTCTGGGATCTTCGCGATTGTCGCATTATGTCTTCACTTTTTTTTCATTTGGCTTTATGCGCGCAACGAGTTCCTTAGGGGTAATAATGAATTCAGTGTTTTTTTATATGGTGTTCGATTATTTGTGCCAGGTTGGTTTTTAAGTGCTCTTGTTGCGGGTAATACATTTCAGACCGATTATTACTTTCCTGTCATTTACTTTATTTTTGTCGCGGCATACTACTTGTCAAAGAGGTCGACCCTCAAACCATCTGAAATTGTCTAGAAATACTTATGATCCAGCAGAGCATCAGATTTTACAATCATCTTCAGGCGAAAGATGACATAAAGAATATTTTTTATCATTTTAAATCCTTATTGACCATAACACAATATGAAACTCTTTTTAGAGACATAAATAACTACCTAGGCGCAAAGGACGGTTCAATATTGGATTGGGGATGCGGAAACGGATGGTTTTCCTACTACCTAATATATTCGGGCTTTCGCAAAGTAACATCGTATGGATATGGCTGGGATGACATAAATCCGGCGATGGAAAAAGTGCCACAGCTTCGGGTCGTGAATGGCGCTGAATGTAACTTAAAAAATCCCAGTGATCTTCCGTTCCCTGAGAAAAAGTATGACTTTGTGTTCTCTATTGGCGTGCTGGAACATGTTCATGAAACCGGTGGAAATCAGCTTGCGTCCTTGCATGAAATCAATCGGATTCTAAACGATGACGGGATTTTTTATTGTTATCACTTTCCTAATAAATACACGTGGATTGAGTTTCTGAAAAGGATCTTGATTCCCGAGAAAAAGAGAGCATATCTACATACAAGAAAATTTACAAAAAAAGAGATCAGGAACATGGCAGCCGAAACAGGTTTCGAGGTTATAAAAGTACAGCGTTATAATTTCTTGCCTTACAATCTCTTCAGAGAAAACAGGCTTGATAATAAACTGGTTAGCTTCATCTATAAATTCGTTGACCGTGCGATTTGTTTGACTCCCTTAAATTTGTTTTGCCAATGTTATTTGTTCGTTGTAAAGAAAAAACGAAGCTAGTTTGATAGCGCAGGCATTGTTGAAAAGCAAACACCG
>JAICPX010000159.1 GCA_025929635.1 Chitinophagaceae bacterium | reverse complement strand
CGCTATCCGGAACCTTATCGCAAAGAGGGCCTTTGAATATTCTGCTAAAAACAAATTGTCAACTGAATATTGTTTTCTTGTCGATATGAGCCTGCCCAGCGGGCGTAACCGCTTTTTTGTTTATGATCTTAAAAAGAATTCTATCGTTTATTCGGGTCTTGTCGCTCACGGTAGTTGTAATGAGACATTTCTTGCCCGTCCAAGGTTCTCAAATGAATCGAAAAGTGGATGCAGCTCAGTTGGCAAGTACCAGGTTGGCCAATTTTATACCGGCAAATATGGAAAGTCATACCGTTTAAGAGGGCTGGACAATACAAATTCCAATGCATACAATCGAGCAGTGGTCATTCATGGTTATAATTGCGTACCCGATCAGGAGATCTATCCGCGGGTACTTTGCAATAGCCTGGGCTGTGTAATGGTTTCTTACAAATTCTTTGATAGACTGTCCCGGCTGATAAATAAATCAGACAAGCCTATCCTGCTTTGGGTGTACCGGTAACCCATATCGGAAAAACCGTACGTAAATCTCCAATACTTGAGCCCCTGTTCTTTTACTATTTTCACTTCACAGATCCATCCCATGAAAAGAACACTACTCCTTTTTTTCATCGATTTACTCTTTTATACCATACAGGCACAACCAGCCAGGGACACCACAATTAATGACACACTAAAGCTTATCCCGCAAAAAGAGAACATCATTACGGCCGCTACAATTATCAAGGTGGAGAATATGGGAGCCGTTGTAAATACTGATCTCAATGAATTAAGACCCACCATATCGGCCGATGGTAACTTATTATTTTTTATTCGTGAAAACCATCCACACAATACAAATTATAACACTGTCCGTAATTCCCAGGACATCTGGTTCTCAATGCGTGATGAAACCGGGACCTGGAGTGAAGCTGTTCATCTTGGTTATCCATTGAATACTGCTCTCTATAATTCAGTTTTCTGGATCTCACCGGATAACAACAGGATCCTGATACGAGGCGCATTTGTCAATGGAGATTATGCAGGCACTGGTGTAAGCCTGTGTTATTTACAGGAAGATGGTTACTGGAGTAAACCGGAAGGACTGATGATAAAAAACTATTGGAAATATGACCGTGGTGCGAGGTCAGGCGCCACTATGACGCATGATGGAAAAGCATTGCTTCTTTATATGTCACCGGAGAAAGGTGGTTTTCTCAATGATATTTATGTAAGTTTCCACCAGTCGGATGGAACATGGTCTGAACCAAAGTCGCTGGGCAAAAAGATCAACCTGGAAAAATATGATGAAATGACCCCTTATCTCGCAGCAGATGGAGAAACCCTTTACTTCAGCAGTGATCGTCCCGGTGGTCTTGGAGACAATGATATCTGGATGACGAAACGCCTGGATAAAACTTGGCAGAAATGGAGCGACCCGGTAAATCTTGGTGCGCCGATAAACACTGCTGATTGGGATGCTTTTTTCACACTCGATGCTGGTGGTGAATATGCTTATTTAACAAATATCGAAAATGGATTTGGCGAGTCAGATATTGTAAAAGTAAAACTGCTGGAAAAAGAAAGACCTAAACCGATCGTGATGGTCACCGGGAATGTTTATAATGCAAAAACAAGACAACCCCTGGCTGCTTCATTGATCTATGAAACCTTACCTGATGGTGCAGAAGCAGGCAATGGCATATCAAGCGCAATTGACGGCTCATTCAAGATCGTTTTGCCTTATGATAAAAACTATTTGATAAGAGCTACAGCTGATAAATTCTTTGCACAATCAGAAAATCTGAATCTTGATTCATTAATTAAAGAAGGCTATAAAGAAATACATAAAGACCTTTACCTGGTGCCCATCGAGATCGGGCAGGTAGTAAGATTGAACAATGTATTTTTTGATTTTGATAAATGGGACCTTCGACCGGAATCATTTGTCGAGCTGGACCGTGTAGTTAAACTGCTCCGGGAAAACCCTGCTATTGAAATTGAAATGAGTGCACACACTGACAGCTATGGTTCCGATGAGTATAATTTCAGGTTGAGTGATAACCGTGCAAGATCTGTAATGGAATACATCCTGTCAAAAGGTATCGCTACAAATCGCATCATTTCCCATGGTTATGGCGAAACAGTACCCGTGGCCCCCAATGATACACCGGAAAACCGGCAGCTTAACCGAAGGGTAGAGTTTAAGATTTTGAAGAATTAGTGAACGAGTAAAGCGTTTCTTGCTCTTACCATTATTGATTACTAATTATTAATTCTTATTGCACAACTTTATAAAAGCTAACCGTCATCTTACTATCCATACCTGCATTTCGCAAAATTTTTCTCAACCCAGAGGAAGATAACCTGGCCCTTGCTTTTTTAATATTTGAGACAGCAAATAAAATATAAACAGTATTTGGGTCATCAACTCCCCTGGCGAGGCCGCGATCCATCAATCCATGTGGTTCTCTTGTTGCCTTTCCTTTTTCGTCATATATCTTCAGCCAGGTATCAAAATCTTTTACATGATAAGAAACAAGTGCTCTTTCTTTAATATCCGTAAAACTGCTATCATCACGAATAACTGTAACGTATGAAATTCTAGGCGCTGTAGTTCTCCCTGCTTCGCGCATGTCTGCTTTCAGTGCTTCTGAAAATTCTTTCGCCTTGTTGATGTCATCAGCTTTCATCCTTATCATTACCATGTTTGAATCGTCAATATTCCTTCCAACACGAATCGCTGTTAAGCCGTTGGCTTTTCTCGTTGCATCATGAGCATTAAAAACAGAAAGCCATAAATCAAAAGAAGGTATTGGGTGTTCAACAACCATCATTGTGTAAGGGTCAAAACCCGGTGTAACAGGAACCGAAGTTGCAGCAGGAACCGAAGTTGTAGCAGGAACCGAAGTTGTAGCAGACACAGTCTCCTCTATTGTTGGCTTGGTTTTACCTTTTGTGTCACTGGCGCACGAAAAACAAAGTAAAGTGGCCGGTAGTATAAAGATTGATCTGAGCTTTCTCATGATTTTTATTTTAATGAAGAAAACTTAATCATGGAAAATACAAATTTTAACGATAGAAAGGAACAATCTATAAGGTTTACCCTGCATGATCAGTGTACAAGTACCATTTGCCCTTTATTTTTTTCATCAAGCCTGAAAAGCGGCCATCGATAGTTTTACCGTCAGGATAACTAACATGAAAGTAACCAGTAACGTAGTAATATTTTCTGGATAGGCGTTCTAGTCTTTCGCCATCTAATACAAGTTTGCCCATTTTCTCTCTTGGCCAGTACCTTTTATAAAATGCCAGGATGCTGTCTTTGCCATAGGCAGCGCCTTTGCTTAGTATCATCCTGGTGGAATCACCGGGTGCATACAAGCTCACATATCCTTCAATATCCCCGGCACTCCAGTATTCCTCTTCGAGTCTCATCACTTCGAGGATCTTTCTTTCATCTTTTGATTGTGAAAAAGCAGAAGCGGTGAATGATAAAATCAAAATGAACAGATAAAATGATCTTGTTTGCATTGCTTTTCGTTTTCAATAAAAGTAGGCTTATGCAATGCAAACTATTTTCCGCTCATAAAAACAAATGGAAAATTATACAGGCGGCAATACCGGAAAGATCAGTCGTCGCTGACCCCCTCAAAAAGGTTAAGACGTTTCTTTAATCGTGTAATCTCATTTTGCATCTCTTCAATTCGCTGAAGAAGGTCATTGATAACTTCGATGCCTTCCAAATTAATATCCAGGTCACGATGAAGTCTTACGATTTGTTCAAGCCGCGGTAATTCTTCCGCCTGGATGCATAAGGCCTGGTCCACAAAGATCGTTTCTATCATTCCATGATCTTTCAGGGAATGAATGAATGATATCTCGAGATGATGACTCGCACAGAACTCATCTACGATAATAAAATCCTGCGTCATTGAGATGATAATTTTACCAGTTGTTCAAATAATTCTTTCTGCTTCTCCGTAAGACCAGTTGGGATCTTTACATTCAATGTAATGACCAGGTCACCGAACTCTCCCTCCTTCTTGTAAGCGGGGAATCCTTTTCCTTTTAACCTTACCCTGGTTCCGTTCTGTGTCTCCGGTTTTATACTCAGTTTTGCTTTTCCATCAAAGGTGTCGACCGTGATCTCCCCGCCCAAAACAGCTGTGTAGAGGTCGACGTCTGCGTTGCCATATAGATCTTTTCCATCTCGTTTGAACTTGCTGTTATTAATGATGTGAAACCCGATATACAGGTCTCCATTTGGGCCGCCATTAATGCCTGGTCCACCATGCCCTTTGATCCTTATTTTCTGTCCGTCTTCAACACCCGCAGGAATTGTGATGCGGATGTTCTTTCCATTTACAGTTAATACCTGTTGATGCGTTTTATAGACATCTGCAAGATTTAATTGAAGCTCGGCATGATAATCTTCGCCACGGAATTTTGCTTCTCTTCGTGTGTGCGTGCCTCCTCTTCCACCAAACATCGAATTAAAGAACTCCGAAAAATCGCCCGAGCCAAAATCCCCGCTAAAACTTTCGCTGTAAGCTCCCCGCTGTTGTTGTGATCGTCTTGCCTGCTCAAACTGTTCTGCATGCTGCCAGTCTTTTCCATACTGATCATACTTTTTTCTTTTCTCAGGATCACTTAACACTTCATTTGCCTCGTTGATCTCCTGGAATTTTTTATGCGCCTCCTTATCATTGGGATTAAGATCGGGGTGCAGCTTTCTTGCCAGTTTACGATAAGCTTTTTTTATTTCATCGTCTGTTGCATTCTTACTTACACCAAGTATCTGGTAATAATCTTTAAACTCCATTCAAACCATATATTTTAGGTCAACAAAGTTAAAAACATGCGCTAACATTAGTTCCAGGCATTTTTAAACTCAAAAGTCAAACCAGTTTTGGATCAATGCTGTTGTTTTTTATTGAGTAGTTCTGTATTACTTTCACCCATGCATCCGCATATCCAAAAATTATTGAAATGTATTGAGCTGGAAGAAAAGGAACAGGCAGAGCGATACCGGCTGGATCATCAGCACACATTAAAGGTTTTAAAGGCCGAAGGTTTGGCATTGCACCCGCTCATTGTTACAAGAAAAAGTATTGGCTATGCGGAATATCCTGAGATAAGCTTTAAGCTTGGTTTTCCACCCGAGACAAACATGTTTAAGGACGGAGCGGCAATTGAATGCTTTATATCAGGTGAAGAACCGGTAAAAGGTGCTTTGCTAAGTCTCGATGGAATGAATGGCGAGTTCCGTTTATTCGCACCGGATTTTCCTGATTGGATAGAAGAGGATGGTGTAGGGATCAAACTGGCACCTGACACACGAACAACAGGAATCATGAAAAAAGTGCTGAACGAGTTAACCAACAACAGCACTTTATTCAAATTATTTGAACAGCTTCATGACAATAAGCCCACAACGGTCGATCCGGCTTCGATAAAGGATATCCCGGTCGGTTTTCGAAATAATAAATTAAACGAAAGCCAGCAACAAGCAGTAAAAGCCATCCTGCAAACAGCACAGGTCACAATTGTACATGGACCACCGGGAACAGGAAAGACCACAACATTAATAGAAGGTGTAATACAATTAATCAGGAATGGCGAAAAGGTCCTGGTTGCTGCGCCGAGCAATACTGCTGTTGACAATATTGCAAAAGGCCTGATCCGGCAAGGTGTAAAATTGCTAAGAGTGGGCAATGCAGGCAAAGCAGATGAGGCGATATTTTCTCATACACCTGAAGGCCGCCTGGCAAAAAGTAAAGAACAGAAAGAAATAAAGCTGTTAAAAATAAGAGCAGAAGAATTCCGCAAAATGGCAACCAGGTACAAACGCAGCTTTGGGAAGGCAGAAAGAGAACAGCGGCAGCTTTTATTTAAAGAAGTAAAGAACATTCGAAACGAGATAAAGAAGATCCAGGCGTATAATGAAGAAAAATTATTTGCAGAATCAGAGGTGATCGCAGGCACACCGATCGGGATCTATGATGCGGGTGTTGATCATTTGCATTTTCCAACGCTGGTATTGGATGAAGCCGGCCAATGTATTGAGCCATTGGCATGGTGCATATTCCCGCTTGCCGATAAGATCGTACTGGCAGGCGATCATTGGCAGCTTCCACCTACTGTCTTAAGTGTTGAGGCGGCAAAACTCGGGTTTGACCGCTCAATCCTGGAAATAGCGATCAATGATACCAATAACATTCATTTGTTGAATACGCAGTACCGGATGAAACAAGCGATCGCAGGGTTTAGCAGCAGTTATTTTTACAATAACCAATTACTAAGCCCTTCGCATTTACACAATACTGGTACGCACATTACATTCATCGACACAGCCGGTTCCGGTTTCACTGAACTGCATGGACCCGATGGAATCAGCCTGCAAAACAATGGTGAGTTAATTATTGTACAAAAGTTATTGGAAACAGAACAACTTGATCCGTTAACAACAGCATTTATTTCTCCCTATTCGGGGCAGGTAACCGCAGCCAAAGAAGTTTTGCCAAAACAAATTCGTATCAGTACTATCGATAGCTTCCAGGGACAGGAAAAAGAGAATATCGTTTTATCATTGGTGCGCAGCAATGATGATGGTGATATTGGTTTTTTAAAAGATTATCGCCGCATGAATGTTGCTATCACCCGCGCTAAAGAACAGCTCTTTGTCATAGGCGACAGCGCCACGATTGGAGCAGATGTTTTCTATAATGCATTCCTGACTTATATTGAAATATACGGGACTTATCGAACCGTTTGGGAATTTGACCTGACATAAATCATGATTTGCCTGACCAGGCAGCTTTATCTTTAATCAGTTTTGGTAATCAGTAGCATTATCGAAGCTGTTTCATTACGAATATTGAGAGAACCATTTTAAAGTTACAAATCTACATCCGGGTATTACTAATTGGAAACTTGACTGCTATGAGGAAGTACTTCACTCCTGTTTTGACATTGCTCAGTGTGATATTAGTTTCTTGCCAGAAAGAGCTTGCGGAGATCCGCCTGGAAGTGGCCAATTGCCGTATCATTATGGGGCATTATTACGGCGGTGGGGGCATGCATGATAGCGCCCGGTTCATTTACAATGAACAGGGAAAACTGGTTAAATGGATCAATATGGATGGTCGTTACGATTATTATTACAGTGGTAATAATATCATAGCAAGGATCTATACAGAAAGTAGCGGACAATTATGGTACGCCGATTCTGCCCGGTATAACCCTGATAATACTGTTGCTGAGATCGTTTTTTACGATTATTCCGGGACTGCCGCTCCTGATACGCTACGTAATAAAGTGATCTTTCAGTATCAGGATGGCAGAGTTACCAATCTGCAAAGCATCGAATATTTTGATGCCGGCTTTGGACCGCAAACTGATACCACTTTTACAACATTGTCCTGGAATGCTGCGGGGAATATTGAAAAAATAAGATTTGTCAACAATGGTTTTTGGATGTTTGATGATAGCGTTTTATATCAATATGACACAAACCCCAATTATTTTAAGCTGATCCACCCTCATTTCTTCTTATTTGACCCTGAATTCCAGTTGCAAACTGGTTTTGAAACCCAGCTGGCTTATTTCTATAGCAAAAACAATGTATCGAATATCAATGTTTATGGTACCTGGGATTACCTTGTTGAATATGGAGTTGACTCAACCAATAAGATCACTACGGTGGACATGGGTGGATTTCCCTATTTGAAATATAACTATCAATGCCAGTAGTAAATTAATCAGTTGAAGAAAAATATCGCCGGCATTCAGACACTTTATCGGTATTGATTATATCGACCCCGAGTTTCTTCAGGTGTAACCACGAAGAAGCATTATCAGGAATGGACCATAGCCTTAACAATTTTTTTAGTTGATGTGATTTCGCTGCGAGTTGGCTGATCAGTGAATCAATACTGTCTTTCTGCTTTGCATAATTGAAATACGAGTCGCTGATAAATGCTACTCTCTCCTGCTGTGCTTTATCATACTGTTCACTGATACGACCGTCAAACAAAATAAATGAAGGCCAGCTCGTCCATTTCAAACGATCTCCACGATCCCCGCTAATTACTACTTGTACCGCTTTGGGATTCACCTTCCTGTCGAAAACAGATGCATGAGATGACAACAGTGCTGCCAGGTTCGTTAATACCCCATCACCATTTTCTTTAATGTCTATCATAAGCACGGGTGCATAAGCACTGTCATTACTGATGTGACCATTATGAGCCTGAAAAAGAGCAATGATCGGCTGGATATATAAAGAATACAACGAAGTGGCAGTGGCAAGATCTTTCTTATCATGCGCAACTTTTAAGGTATCATTGACTAAATAAACATCGGCTTCCAATGAATACACTTTGTTACGCAATGCATTTATTAATGGCTCGGCCTGCTCATAATCATTATGGGAGTGAATAAGAATTTTTTGCGTCCTCGCAAAAAGGCTGCAAAAAACTAACAGGTAACAAAGGATAAATCGTCTCATCGGGCAAACCTATGGTACAATTAGTCGTTAAAATACACTCTCTTTATCCTTCCTTTTTCGATCACATAAATGGCTACCCCGTAAAAAAGTTTCTCCGGCTGAGGACTGGTCCATATCTCCTCATGATCGATTACCGTATTACCGCTGGCAATGCGATTTATTAAACGGCAATACAGGTGTGGAGTTTTAGTAATAAACTGGTATTCCTTTCGCATTTGTTCTTTTCCTTTCATCATCAGCTTACCACTTGTTGCGTACACTTCAACATCATCAGCATAGGGATGGAGAAATGCTTCAAGGTCATGTGCATTGTAGGCATTTAGTTGTTGTTGCACCAGGTCGGCTGGACTGTATTTTATCAACGAATCGGGCCGGAATTGCCTGCCCCTGTTTATCACCAGCTCTATCCTTTTCCAATTTTCAATATTATCCAAAGGATTTGCACTTAACAGGACCAGGTTCGCAAGTTTATTTGCAGTTATACTGCCCCACTCTTTCTCCCTGCCAACCGCTCTTGCACCATTGATCGTTGATGCCTGCAAGAGTTGCCAGCTGGTCAATCCGGCCTTTTGCATGGTATAAAGCTCTTCAAAATAAGAGGTGATGTGTTGTGTCCCGATATTACCGGCGTCAGTTCCGGTGGCGATCATAACACCGCCATCGATGAGCTTCTTCAGGTTAGTGGCCATCACCGTATCTGCATGGCTGGGGGCACCGATCCGGTT
>JAICPX010000405.1 GCA_025929635.1 Chitinophagaceae bacterium | reverse complement strand
GTAAAAACGGGTACTACACCATTGGCGGCAACCGGAACTGGCGCCGACGTAGCGATCAATGTCCATAATGGGCCGGGAACAGGGCTGCCGGCATCAGATAATGAAGTGGCCGAATAATATAATTCCCACACGGAATTATTTTCAGTTGTCTGGCAGTATTGACTTACCCCGGTGAGAATGATATCACCTGCATTGGTATTTTGAGCAACAAAAGCAATATTGGCAGGCGAAGCAAAAGACGTGAATGAACCCGTGTAAGGCGTCGCTACAGTTGTTTGAGCATTAGTTTTGCCGTGCAGAAAAAGGGCGACAATAAACAAACAGGACTTGCAAATACATGCAGTGTAGATTTTTCTCATCTCAGCTAGTTTGGTAATAATAATTAATAAGACTGAACATCAGTCGATCAAAATTTTGGTTGCATAAAGACCTATGTCACACTATGACAGTATCTTAACAAAAAAACGATTACACCTGTGGCTTCAAGGAATTAGATTTCGGATGGACTAAAGCAGACTTGTTTGTCGGAACAGCGATCCAGGCGGATCCTACCGTCAAATTAGCGAACAGTTATCTACTGGGAGGAAATTCCTATAAAAACGAGCCTTTCTGTACTGAAAATTAACTTCTTCGCGTCTCAAATTTATATCTTATTTTCTTTTTTCAAAACAAGTTCCGGGTATTAATCAGATTTTAATCTGGAAGGCTGCAAACTTTATTGCGGGACGATATTTTGCGCGGCGTGGCATATGTAGTTACTATTATCAGAACAGGGCCACACTTAAATCATTAAAATGTGGCCCTGTTCTGATTGGAATATCTGTTTGCCTATTTTCTTTCTACAACAGGAGATTGCTCTTTTTGGGGTTTTTTTGAGGCGACTTTATCTGATAATACATTGCTCAATGCCTCTTTTACCTTATTCTTAAGCCCACCGGATACCTTCAAATGTTTCCCTTTCATAAGAGCATCATAACCATCCTGGGCCACTTTTTTTGCATTCTCAAGTCCACCTTTTGCAACTTTTGATTGCTGCATATCTGCTTTGTTAAAGAAATCCGTATCGGTAGCACCCGGTAACAGAACCATCACATTGATTCCTTTGCCCTCTACTTCCGCAGCTATTGCCTGTGTAAATGATTGAACAAAGGCTTTTGTTCCGTGATAAACCGAATTAAGAAGGCCCCCTGTTTTGCCTGATACGGCAGAAAGATTCATGATCTTTCCATCCCCCTTTTTGATCATATCCTGCAAAAAAAGCTTTGTAAGCACCACAAGCGATGAAATGTTGAGCTGGATGATCGAAAGCTCCCGGTAAATATTTGTTTCTGAAAATTCGCCATACTGACCCTGTCCCGCATTATTTACAAGGATGTTGACATCATAACCTTTCGAACAGATCTCTTCATATAATTCAAACGGAGCCTGCTTGTCAAAAAGATCTTTGGAGATTATTTTGACATCGACACCCAGCTCAAGTAATTCATTTCTTGTTATCGTAAGATCAGCCTCATCACGGGCAACCAGGATCAGGTTATGTCCATTTGTCGCAAACACTTTTGCAAGTTCATAACCAATTCCACTGGTTCCGCCAGTGATAAGTGCATAAGATTTTTTTTCCATAAAATGACTTTTGGTGAGAAATAAGGTTACTCTTCCTCCTCTTTCTCTGTTTCCTCTGTGTCTTCGCTTTCTTCCTCTTCATCGCTATATTCATCCCGGTCCTCATTCTCTTCATCAGTTTCCCGTTCTTCAGCCTGGTTAATATTCCCTTCAGCCAATCCTGTTAATCTTTCATCAGTATCTTTTTCCTCTTTAAGCGTTTCTACAAGAATGTCTGCAGCTTCAGTCATACCCAGAGTTTTTGCAAAAACTACCAACGTTCCATAGGTAGCAATTTCATAATGTTCTACCTTCTGGGCAGCCATTATAATCCCCGCATCTCTTGTTTCACTTCCGTCCTGAGTCTCTTCGACAACTGAATCGCCCTCTTTAATTAATCCTTCCATTGCATCACACTTTTTTGCCTGGGGTTTTTTTCCACAGAGGTTAAATACCTGTTCAAGTCTTGAAACATGTCCTTCGGTTTGGGCAAGATGTTCCTCAATAGCTTCTTTTAATTCTGCAGAAGTTGCCTTTTTCTTCATTTTTGGTAACACCTTGGTCAACTGTTTTTCTGCCCAATAAATATCCTTTAAAGAATCAGTAAAAAGTTTTTCCAGTTGGGAGTGTCCATTTGACTCTGTGTTTTCGGCCTTAGGGGTTTTCCTGCCAGTAGGTTTTGCCGTGCTTCTGGCAGTGTTGGCCCTGCTTTGCCTGGTAGAGCTGGACCTATTGGTTTTTGTTGATCTTGTGTTTGTAGTTGGCATAAAATAAATTTTATAGGATTTAAACAATATTGATTACCATAAAAAGTACAAACGCTGTGCCACCAAGGGTTTCAAAAATCAACCCGCAAAAGACATAATTTATTAAGAAATAAATGATAAGACGATAGATATAAGTTGGTACAATATTTATTCAGTCAATAATGTGGCACTAACAGTTTATAAAAAGAAGCGATCATTCAAAGACACGCCTGAGCCTACTGGTGGAAAAGCATCCGGCCAGTTGTTACGTTTTGTTATCCAGAAACATGATGCTTCAAGGCTGCATTATGATTTTCGCCTGGAAATGGAAGGTGTATTAAGAAGTTGGGCTGTACCAAAAGGTCCTTCACTGAATCCACAGGATAAACGATTAGCAATGATGGTTGAAGATCATCCTTATGACTACAGAACCTTTGAGGGAATTATTCCCGAAGGAAATTATGGAGCCGGTACGGTGATCGTTTGGGATGAAGGCACTTATGAATCGCTGGATGGTGGGACAAAAAAGGAACAGTAGAAGAGTTTATTGCAGCAACTAAAGAAAGGTTCATTGAAGATCAGGATGCATGGAAAAAAACTAAACGGCGAATTTGCCTTAGTGAAATTAAAAAATGCTGAAGGCAATGCGTGGTTGTTGATCAAACACCGTGACGAATATGCAAGAGAGATTGATATAACAAAAAAAGATAAATCCGTGATCTCAGGTAAAACGCTGAAAGCCGTAGAAAAAACAACGAAGAATATCTGGGGCAGCTCTCCAAAGAAAAAATCGGCATCAAAGAAAACCCGCAAGGCAAGGGTCGAAAAAAAAAAGATAAGAACGGTCCGAAGTAGAGAAGGTAAAAGATCTGCATTCCCAGGATCATTCAGCCCCATGCTGGCCACATTGGTTGATAAACCGTTTGATGAACCCGGCTGGCTTTACGAGATAAAGTGGGATGGATATCGCGCTGTTGCTATGATCAATAAAGGAAAAGTAAACCTCATCTCGAGGAACAATAAATCTTTCAATGATAAATTTTACCCGGTTGTAGATGCATTAAAGAAATGGGATATCAATGCGATCATCGACGGGGAGGTGGTTGTATTGAATGAAAAAGGTGTTTCCAACTTTGGCGCATTACAAAACTGGAGAAGCGAAGCCGATGGTGATCTTTACTATTATGTATTTGATCTGTTATGGTTAAACGGGTATGATCTTAAAAATTTACCGTTAACAAAAAGGAGAGAGATATTAAAGGAGCAAATTCCTTTTGAAGGTATTATCAGGTTAAGCGAAAGTTTCGAAACTACAGCCACTGAATTCCTGGAAGCTACTTCAAAAATGGGAATGGAAGGGATCATCGCAAAAAAAGAAGAGAGTTCCTATATCGAAGGTGAAAGAACGAAAGAGTGGTTGAAAATAAAATCAAACCTCCGGCATGAAGTCGTGATTGGTGGGTTTACACAAAATGAAGGCTCAGGGAAATCTTTCAGCTCTTTATTGGTCGGCGTTTTCGATAACGGACGTCTTGATTATATGGGTAAGATCGGTACGGGGTTTAATGATAAAACACAAAAGGACATAATGGCGAAGATGAAGAAGTTAATTACCGATAAAGTTCCTTTCACTGAAAAACCGGATGTAAACAAACCATCACGATTCCGACCCAACCCGCCAAAAGCAAAGGTTACCTGGTTAAAACCTCAATTGGTTTGTGAAGTCAGTTATACCGAGATCACAAGTGATGGTATCATGCGGCACCCGTCGTTTGAAGGATTGCGAGCCGATAAAAAAGCAAAAGACGTCAGAAAAGAAAGAGCAATTCCTGCAGAAGAAGTGGAAGAGTCGCCGGAAAAACCAAAAGCCAGCAAATACACAAAGCCTTCAACAGACAAGGGTCGAAAAACATTACTCAATCCAACGGAAGAAACCCAGGTAAAAAAGCTTAACGGGCATGAATTGAAATTTACTAACCTTAGCAAGGTCTTTTGGCCAAAGGAAAAATACACGAAGCGGGATATGCTCAATTATTATTACCAGGTGGCGCCTGTCCTGCTCCCGTACTTAAAAGACAGGCC
>JAICPX010000340.1 GCA_025929635.1 Chitinophagaceae bacterium | reverse complement strand
GGTCCTCTCTTAAAAAATGATTTTGGTGAGATAGAGGCAATGACAAGAATGCTGGCCTTTACAAATGGGGTTTCTGTTCGGTACGATGATAAGATGTTCACTGAAAGAAAAGTTTTTTTCGCTGATCAGGATTTCTTTGACTTCTTCAAAATAAAACTCACAAGCGGATATGACAGGAAGGCGCTGAGTGATCCCTTCAGCGTCATGGTTACGAAAGACATGGCCAGAAAATATTTCGGTAACGAAGATCCGATGAACAAGACACTGCGGGTCAATTTTGGTAACTATTTTGATTTTAAGGTAACAGGAGTATTTGAACCACTCCCTTCCAATACGCATTTTCACCCAGAGATCATGCTCTCGTTCAATACACTGAATGACACCCTGATCTATGGCGCAAGAAACCTTGCAACCAATTGGGGCAATAATTCATTTTTCACCTACATAAGATTACCAAAGGGCTATGACCCTGAAAAATTAAAAGAGCGGTTCCCTGCCTTTGTTGACAAGCACATGGCGGATCAGTATACGTCGTTCAAACCGTCACAGGGCACGCAACTTGGCCTGCAAAAACTTACTGATATACATCTCCACTCGCATACAGATTACGAAGCTGAAGAGAACGGCGACATCAAAAGAGTTTGGATCTTTTCATCGATAGCGCTTTTCATCCTGCTGATCGCCTGCATCAATTACATGAATCTCTCGACAGCAAGGTCAACTCTGCGAGCCAGAGAAATTGGGATCAGGAAAGTTGTTGGCGCAGAAAAGAGAGAGATCATCTTCCAGTTTCTGAGCGAATCAGTATTTGTCTCGTGGCTCTCAATGTTCATCGCCTTTGGATTGACCTGGATCGCAATTCCCTGGTTGAGTAAGATCTCAGGACAAGTGCTGAATGTTAACAGCATTCTCACCTGGAGGGTCATTCTTCCGCTTTTGCTCATTCCATTTGTCGTTGGATTTATTTCCGGTATTTACCCGGCTTTGTTCATGTCGTCTTTCCAGCCGATAAGAGTACTGAAAGGGATACTCAGGATCAGTGGAGGCATTTCATTCAGAAAAGTATTGGTAGTTTTTCAATTTGGTATATCGATCATACTGATCATTGCTACCGGGATTGTTTTCTGGCAAATGCGATATATGCAAAACAAAAGCCTTGGTTACGATAAGGAGAAGATCGTTACGCTTCCCTATGCCACCGCACTGACTGAGAATTATGATGCATTCAGAAATGAGCTGTTGGCAAGTTCAGCCATAAAGAATGTTGGGCGCTCATCACGCATACCAACGGGACGATTACTCGACAACATGGGTGCAAGGATGAGATCCGGTGACACGCTTGCTCCTGTAAACATCGAGATCAAGATGGTTTCTGCTGACCATGATTTCATTCCCACTTATGGCGTGAAGATTCTCGCAGGCCGTGGCTTTTCGCGGGATTTCGGGCTGGATACATCCGGTTTTTTGATCAATGAAGCGGCGGCAAAAGCGCTTGGTTTCAAATCGAACCAGGATGCGGTCGGAAAAGATTTTGGATATGGCAATCTCTCTGGGAAACTTATCGGTGTATTCAATGATTTTCATTTTGAATCACTGCATGAACAGATCGCACCGCTGGTTTTGTTTGTGCCGAGGAATCAAAATTTTTATAATAGAATATCGATAAAAATTGCTGGATCAAGCATGCCGTTAGCGCTTTCCCAGGTTGAGAAAACGTGGAAAAAATTTCTTCCTGAAACACCCTATCAATATACTTTCCTCGATGAAAATTTCGCAAAGCTTTATGAGGCAGAGAAGAAGCAAAAAACCTTGCTGATCATATTTGCCTTCCTCGCAATCTTTATTGCCTGCCTCGGCCTGTTTGGTCTCTCGGCATTTTCTATTTCCCAACGCATCAAAGAGATCGGGATCAGGAAAGTATTGGGCGCTGATGTATCAACTATTGTTGCTCTTTTATCAAAAGATTTTCTGAAACTCGTGGCTTTTGCTTTGGTACCGGCTTTTGTTGTCGCCTGGTATTTTATGAATAAATGGTTGGAAGATTTTGCGTATCGTACTCCTATGCCATGGTGGATATTCCTGGCAGCAGGTATCCTCGCTGCCGTGGTTGCATTAGTAACAATAAGCTTCCAGGCGATCAAAGCGGCTATTGCTAACCCTGTGAAATCATTGCGAACGGAATGATAACGTCAATGGTGAAGCGTCATTGCGAGCGAGCCCGACAAGTGAAAGGTGAACGGCTTCACGACTGACGAAGGCACTGGTTGACCATTGACCATTCACCATTTACAAAAAAACCGAAATATGTTCAGAAATTATTTTAAGACGGCGTGGAGAAACTTGTGGAAGAATAAGGTCTACTCCGCCATTAATGTGATCGGCCTTTCGATCGGGATGGCCGCTTGTATTGCTATTCTCATTTTTGTCTTTTATGAAAGAAGCTTTGACAATTTTCATACAAAGAATATTTACAGGCTGAATGAAGTGCAAAAATTTGAGGGGATGGTGGCTGCGCAAAAGGTAGCCTTATCAATGTATCCCATGGGCCCAACTCTTCGTGCCGAATTTCCTGAGATAAAAAATTTTACAAGAATAAATTCTGCTGGTAACACGCCATTGAATTATGGTGAAAAAAGAGTCTATATAAACAGGATTTGTTTTGTCGATTCGACATTCCTCAACATGTTCGATTTTAAGCTGCTGCAAGGTGATCGGAATACCGCGTTGGAAAAACCGAATACGATTGTACTCACAAAAGAAACCGCGGAAAACTTTTTTGGTAAGGAGAACCCGATTGGTAAAACACTTACAAGCTATCGCCGCAATGACACTACAGATCTTCTCGTTACCGGCGTCCTGGAGAATGTGCCGCAGAATTCGCAAATTCAGTTTAAAGCGCTTATCCCGTTCAGCACAATTGCGGACCCGGAATGGATGAACAATTGGGGTGGGAATTGGCTAAATACCTATCTCGAACTTGCTCCAAACACCGATGTGGCTGCATTGGAAAAGAAATTTCCCGGCTATCTCAAAAGACATATGTCAGATGACAATTGGAAAAACTATGAACTTTTTTTACTTCCCTTGCAAAAGGTTCACGGGGGAGCATCCGATATTGGTCTGGATAGTTTCAATTATCAGCAATTTGATGAAAGTTATACAAATATCTTTTTCATCATTGCATTGGTTGTATTGCTGATCGCCTGTGTGAATTTTATGAATCTTTCTACTGCCCGTTCGGCGGAAAGGGCAAGAGAAGTAGGCGTAAGAAAATCAATTGGTGCATTCCGGTGGCAACTATCATTGCAATTTATTGGGGAATCGGTAATGTTATCCCTGATCGCTGTATTTTTTGCGGTGATCCTCGTCAAAGTTTTTTTACCATCAATTGAGAATTTAAGCGGAAGGGAGTTGGATTTCCCGGTTTTCAGTGACTGGAGACTGTTGTTATCATTGTTAGGAGGCTCGGTTATTCTTGGAATCATTTCCGGCCTATATCCTTCTGTTTACCTGTCTTCATTTCAACCGGTAAAAGTATTGAAGGGGTCAGTACAAACAGGAAGAAATAAAAGTGTCTTAAGAAACGTGCTGGTAGTAACACAGTTTGCTTCCGCAATATTCCTGATCATTGCGACCAGTTTTGCTTTACGACAGCTGAACTATATGAAGAACCGTGAAACTGGTTTTGACCGTGAACAGGTGATCAATATTCCATTGACGCGGGAAGCCGGCAACCACTACCCGCTTTTGAAGAAGGAGCTTTTACAGAGCTCGGTTGTTACCGCCGTCACAGCTTCACAAGATATCTTGGGAAGTCACCTTGACCAATCCGGAATCGAATTTAAAGGTGATGGGCCAGGAAGAGAATTGACATCGACACGATTGATCGTCGACCCCGATTATCTGAAGCTTTACAAGATCCGGTTAGTGGAAGGAAAAAATTTCTCCTCAGATTCTTCCGCGAATGGCAGGGAGTATATTATTAATGAATCATTGGCTAAAGAACTTTTAAAAGATAATAACAGCGCCGTGTTCTCTTCACTGCTTGGAAAAACGTTTGGTTTTGATTCTATCGGGCAGATTGTCGGTATCGCAAAAGATTTCAATTTTAATTCACTGCACAATAAGATCGAGACCATGTTCATGTTCAACCAGACACAATGGGGATTCAGTAATGTTTCAGTCAAAATAAACGGGAGCAGGGCTAAAGAGGCATTGAACTATATTGAATCCGTCTGGAAGAAGGTTTGTGTTGGCATTCCTTATGAGTATCAGTTCCTGGATGATCATTTTAAAGAAGTTTACCGTGCCGATTCTCAGATTGGTACGATCGTGGGCACCCTTGCCATGTTGGCAATTGTTATTTCGTGTCTTGGATTATTTGGCCTCGCTTCTTATTCGGCAGAGAAAAGAGTAAAAGAGGTAGGTATAAGAAAGGTGCTGGGAGCATCGCTTCAGCATATTGTTTTTAAATTATCAAAGGATTTCCTGAAGTATGTATTGATAGCTGCGTTGATCGCTTTACCGCTATCATGGTTTGCGGTAGACAAGTGGCTGCAGGATTATGCTTATCGTGTTGAAATAAGCTGGTGGATATTTCTTATTGCCGTGATACTGGCAGTTTTGATTGCATTAGTAACGATCAGTTTCCAGGCAATAAAAGCTGCCATTGCAAACCCTGTGAAAAGTTTGAGAACAGAATAATGACGTCAATGGTGAATAGTGAAGCGTCATCGCGGGTGAAGCGAAGCACGTGAATGGGTTCACTATTGACGAAGGCTGTAATTGACCATTGACCTCGCGATAGCTATTGGGACACATTAAAAAATAAAATTATGCTCAAGAATTATTTGACAATTGCCTGGCGCAACATCTTACGTCAAAAAGGATATGCAGGGATCAATATCATTGGCCTGGCCATCGGTATTGCCGCATGTCTTTTGATCCTGCAATACGTATCGTTTGAATTAAGCTATGAGAACTTTCATGTAAACAAGGACCGCATTTATCGCGTGCAACTTGACAGGTACGATAACGGGAAATTGAGTACTCAATGGGCGGCAGGTGCATATGCGGCTGGCAATTCGTTTAAAGATGCCATACCTGAAATTGAGGATTATGTAAAACTCGTAGGAAGAGACCCGGTAGTTACTGAGGTTAATAACCAACCACTCAAGATCAATAAGGTGTTTTTTGCCACTAGTTCATTCTTCCACATTTTTACTTATCCATTAATTGAAGGAAATAAGGAAAAAGCTTTGGTTGAACCTTTTACCGCCGCCATATCCGAAACATTGGCTCGCACACTGTATGGAACAAGCAATGCAGTT
>JAICPX010000014.1 GCA_025929635.1 Chitinophagaceae bacterium | reverse complement strand
TATCGTTATCAACGAGAGATCGATACGGGCATCCGCAAGATCGTGGGTGTCAATGCGTATGAGGAAAATAAACCGCTGGTCATTCCTATTTTAAAAATGGACAATGGCGTGACAAGAGAACATGCAACATATAAGGGTGAAGGAATAAAACAAGCGGATGTAAACCTCTTGGCTTATCCGTTAAAACAGATCACTGATGTTGCACAAATAAAAAAGGATCTTGAATATTATGAAACAAGAGTACCCGATGAAGGAACACCGGCCATGACGCAAGCTGTTTTCACAACTTTATATGCCAGGTTAGGCAATGCCGATAAGGCGTATCATTGGTTCAAAGAATCATACCTGCCAAATTTGAATCCGCCATTTCGTGTAATTGCTGAAACAAAAGGTGGCACCAATCCCTATTTCGCTACCGGGGCTGGTGGTATCATTCAATCCCTATTAATGGGCTTTGGAGGATTGGATATTACAGCGGGTGGTATTACACAATTAAGAACCAATTTGCCTTCTCAATGGAAAAGTCTTACCATAACCGGGGCAGGAAAAGATAAAAAAACCTATAAGGTTTCAAAATGATCTGATGCACCCATGAAATCATTGAACAAAAGATACCTGCTCCTGGTTCTTACGATCAACTGGTTGGTTGTAACGAATGGCCAGGTATGTGTTCCTGATCATTTCATGAAACATTACCAGGGAAATACCGCGGTGTATACGGGTAAGGTATTAACGACACCGCAGGATGATATAGTGACTTGCGGTTCCACTTTAAAAATAAACGGAGAGTTTCTTGATGCCACCGATGGATGGATCACTAAGTTATCCCCGAGAGGCTCCATCTTATGGTCACGACGTTATTATATTCCTGGTTTTAATTCCGGGGGATTTTACGCTATTGAAAACGCTACGGACAGCAGCTATTTTGTAACCGGTCGCTTTGGTAAATACAAAAAAAGACAAGATGGCTCTTTGGAACAACTTGATGCGGCTTCATTCCTGTTACATATTGATAAGTTTGGCAATATTATCTGGGGAAAACGGATCAACCAGTATATTGATGATTCTTTTCTTTCCTCCATTACAAAACTCCGGGATAATAATTTTCTGATTGCCGGCAACATTTACAACAGTGCGGGTACAAAACTTTTGTTACTCAATATAGACCTGTCAGCGAATGTGAACTGGTACAAACTTATTTTCTCAGATAGCTCGATGTTCGCGGGTCCTGCAATTAAACAATTAAACGACGGAACAATACTTGCCGCCGGTTTTACCCAAAAGAACGGGCGCAATAACACTTTTCTTGACCAGGGTTACTATTTTATGAAATTTGATGCGGTTACCGGCGACATGATAACTTCAAAAGGCATTTTTATTAATACAAGTTTTCCTGATGTTCCTACCGGTCATGATAATATCAAAAACATTATTGAGTTTAATAATGATACCGTATTATTATGTTCCTCATTTTCCGGTGATCGGTTTTTTGGCGCTACACCAGGAACCAAAAAAGGATTATTGATAAGAACAGCTTCGAATGGACAAGTTCATAAAGCTGATGGGATTTCATTGGTAAGTCCTCTTCCCGGGTTCAGGCTCGCGGATGCAAATTTCATTGATGGAAAAATGAATTTATTACTGGACAACGGGTACAATACCTATTACGCCGAAATAAACCGCGGAAACCAGGTAATAAATCAGAAAGCATATGGCAATGTATTTAGTCTTTTAAAAGGCGACCGTTTTATCGGTGGCAATTTGCGTAATCGAATTTATTACGACGGGCGGGGTCAATATGCATTGATGGGATTAATGAAAACTGAAGATGATGGATCGATTCCATGTATGGAAACTCCGGCGCAGATCACCACTGAAAATGTATCATCCTATTTCCGGAATGGAAGTATCACTACTATGTTCATCAGTGTAAGCTTCCCCTTCGCTTTTGAAGATTTTGGTGGTATCGGCAGAGCAGAATACAATTTTCAACCCACGACAGATTGTATCGCCACATGTTGTGATAATATTCCTTCAGATACAACTCACAGAGAATTTTGTAACATTCCAGGGTATCGGTTACCCGATAATTCTTATGTCACTGAAACAGGGGTGTATTATATTAACACAAAAAATAGTAATAATTGCGATAGTATAGCCTACTATGATCTTACATTCTCCTTCAAACCAAAAATTGACCTGGGTGCCGACACCTGTTTTATAAATCCTCAACCAATCGTCTTAAAAGTTGATTCAGGATATACTAATTATAACTGGATGGGTATAAATAGTTCGAATCATTCTTACACAGCTACAAATTCGGGGAAATATACTGTAAGCGTGACCAACCTTTGCGGTACCACTGTTGACCAGATCGAGATCTTTGACAACTGCGAATTCCCGGTGTATATGCCGACAGCTTTTACTCCAAACAATGATGGGTTGAACGATGTTTATTTATATCCCCCGCTAAATAAGAACAGGTTTGTAAGCGTAAGGATCTATAATCGATATGGCCAGGAGATCTTCAACAGTGTTGATCCCAGCAAAGGCTGGAATGGAAAATTTAAGAACAAGGATCAACCTGTTGGAACTTACGTTTATGTGCTTCAAATACTAACACTTGATGGTAGAAAAATAATGAAAAAGGGGGCGTTTGTCCTGTTAAAATAATGGGGGAAATTTCAATTTTTTTACATGCGAAATCATGAAATTACACTACCTTGACCACTTATTCAGAGTGAAAAAGATTGCTGCTATACTCCTGCTTGGCCTCATGCTGTTTAACCTCATTGGTTATCGCTGGATATTTACTGCAATTGAAAACAATGTAACTGCAAAGCTTGAACTAAAAATTTCCTCAGGTAATTATAGTGAAGACCAATTAGTAGAAATACAGATCCCGCTTAATATGCCTTATTACTCAGACAAGGGTTACGAAAATGTTTATGGCGAAACCGACTGGAACGGCAATCATTACCGGTATGTAAAGAGAAAGGTTAGCGGAAATACATTATATCTCCTTTGTCTTCCCCACACCGACAAGAACAACATTGTAAAAGCAAAAGATGAATATGCAAAAGCCGTGAATGATGTTCCCTCTAACAAACAGGGTTCGCAACAAAAAAATAATTTAATAAAACTTCTTACTACTGAATTCTGCACCACAGGGGTTTCTGTTGATGAAAATAATTTTTCAGCAATAAGCCTATCCTGGTTCAGCAGGAATACGGAAATCAAAAACCTGTTCACTCCTCTTACCGACGCCCAGCCCCCCGAAGCATGAAGTAGTTTCTGAACCAACCAACAACAGAAAATATTTACTTCAGAATTTTATTTACAAAAAATGAAAGCATTAAAGTTTTTAATGCCCGTGATAGTAGTGGCAGCAATCATAAGCTGTTCAGAGAAAGGGGCACAGACACAAACCGATCTGAAATTCTTCAGTAACCAGGTGCTTTATGGCAAAACGGTAAAGAAACTGAATGACGTTGTGCTGGAAAATAATTTTCCTCCAATGATCGCCAGTCGTAATTATGTATATGCATCTATTGCTGCATTTGAATGTATCGCCGCCGGTGATGAAAATTATATCACGCTTGCGGGCCAGATCAAACACATGCCGGCCATGCCAAAACCAGAAAAAGGTAAGGACATTGATTTTGATCTCGCTGCATTGTTCGCCTTTACAAAAGTTGGTAATGCGGTTACTTTTCCGGAAGGCAGCATGATGGGTTATTATGATCAACTGAAAAAAATGGCTGACAGCGTTGGCATATCTTCCATTGTCTTAGAAAACACGATGGCGTTCTCCGATTCCATTGTTGCTGCAATTCTTGCGTGGAGCAAAAAAGATAATTATGCACAAACAAGATCGGCTGAGAGATACACCGTGTTATATAATGTACCCGGTCGATGGACCCCAACTCCACCGGCCTATACCACGGCTATTGAACCCCATTGGAAAGAAATAAGAACAATGGTGATGGATTCTGCATCGCAGTTCAGACCGGTGGAGCCGCCCGTGTTTGACCTGGCCAATAAAAAAAGCGCTTATTATAAAGCATTGATGGAAGTGAAAAGCGTTGGCGATAGTTTAACTGACGAGCAAAAGCATACAGCTGATTTCTGGGATGATAATCCAGTCAAAACAAATGTGATCGGTCACGTTATGATCGTTACCAAAAAATTCTCACCTCCTGGTCACTGGATGAATATCATTGGTATTGGTGCGAAAGCAGCCAAAGCAGATTTCAGGACAACGGTAGCCGCTTATGCACAAACCGCCATTGCTTTATTTGATGCCTTTATAAGTTGTTGGGAGGAAAAATACAGAAGCAATTATGTTCGTCCTGAAACCATAATAAATACCATAGATGAAAAATGGCGGCCTTATATCCAAACTCCGCCGTTCCCGTCATATACAAGCGGGCATGCCACCAACAGTGCTGCGGCCGCTGAAGTGATGACGTTCTGGTTTGGTGATAATTTATCGTTTACTGATACATCATTACTTGAGTTTGGAATTAAGAACCGCGAGATCAAATCATTCCGTGCAGCAGCGCAGGAAGCTGCCATGTCGAGACTGTATGGTGGTATTCATTATCGCTTTGATAATGACAATGGCCTGGCTGCCGGACGAAAACTGGGAGAATATGTTGTATCCCGTTTAAAACTTAAAAAATAAATTTTACGAAAACTAACATTTATCATTATGAGACAAACTTATCTGATCGTCACAATTCTATTCATGGCTTCTTTCGGGAAGGCAAGTGCCCAGGGCTGTGTTGCTATTCGCAGTAATGGTAATACATGCAGCGCTGGTAAAGCAGGTGAATCAAAAGCCCTTATTTTCAATTTCAATACACGTTATTTTAAATCGTATAAACATTTTGTTGGTACCGAGGAGCAGCACGAAAGAGTAGAGCGGGGTACCGAAGTGATCAATCATTCATTAAGCTGGGATTTTACATTGACTAAAGTGGTGAATAAATTCTGGTCATTTTCAGTAAATGTTCCGCTTATTTCAAATGTCCGTTCATCCATGTATGAGCATTATGGAAATGGCAGTACCAGTCCAAATGCAAGAAACAATACAAGATCATTTGGTATTGGGGATATCCGTCTCTCCGCTTATCGCTGGGTCTTCGATCCTGCAAGATCACATAAAGGAAATTTGCAGGTAGGTTTGGGTTTAAAACTTCCTACCGGCGATTATCAATACCAGGATTATTTTCATAAGCGGTCTGCCAGCGGTGGGGACAGCGTAGTGCTCGGACCGGTTGATCAATCAATCCAATTAGGTGATGGCGGTACCGGAATTTCTCTTGAGTTGAACGGTTATTATAATTTTGGTGCCCGTCTTGGCACTTATGGAAATTTATATTATCTCGCAAACCCGAGAGAACAGAATGGGACATCAACTTCAAGGGGTGGGTCAACATCACAAACCAATATTCAATATTTCACCAGTACAATGAGTGTTCCGGACCAGTTCATGATCCGTGGTGGTTTAGCATATACGGTTGCTAAAAATCTGAACTTTTCCGGTGGCATCCGGATGGAAGCAATTCCTTCGAGTGACCTGATCGGTGGTGATAAAGGTTTTCGCCGTCCTGGTTATGTGCTCTCTGCAGAGCCCACAATTTCGTACATGACTAAAAAAGCAAATTTTTACCTTTCAATACCTGTAGCAATAGAGCGTAACCGTACACAAAGCTACTCCGATAAACTGCGAACTAAAGCTACCGGGAACCATGTACAGGGCGATGCAGCGTTTGCGGATTACCTGGTCAACGTTGGATTTTCGATTCATCTCTAAAAAAATCGGTTTAAACTATTTAAAGAAACGAGCTAGACTTCGGCGATGAACACAGAAGTGCTATGCAGTTATAGGTTATCTAAAAATTTTGTCATGAAAAAACTAATTGAATGACTTATTCAAATGTTTAAAATATCAGGATACAAGCAAAACTAAAACCCCTCCTCTGTTTCTACAGAAGAGGCATATTTAGTTCTTGATCCATTAAATTATAAAGACCCGAGAAAACATTTAGAGTTCTTTCGAAAGTAATATTGATATAAGCATTACGGCGTTGTAATTCTTTACCGACGCCTTTTCTTTTTATAAAAAAACAGAAAATGCCTTACATCCCGCTTGAAGATCACTTACCAGGCATAACAGGTTTGCTGGAATACAGAGTAGATACGGCAGCACCCATCCGTGCATTGACTCAGTGCCTGTTGCGCGGACCGTCCACATTAACTGAAGGAGAACGGGAATTAATCGCAACGATCGTATCGCATCGCAACGAATGTAAATTCTGTTCCTATGCACATACAGCGGCCGCAAATACTTTACTGGAAGAAGAAAACACAACGGCCGAAATTACAAAAGATATAACCACTGCATCTGTAAGTGATAAAATGAAAGCATTACTGATCATTGCATCGCAGGTGCAGGTAAGTGGAAAAAATGTAACAGGAGAATCTGTACAACAAGCAAAAGATGCCGGCGCTACGGATATTGAGATCCATGATACGGTGTTAATCGCAGCTTTGTTTTGTTTATACAACCGTTATGTGGATGGACTTGCCACCGTCACACCGGTCGATCCGGGATTTTATAAAGGACTTGGTCAGCGATTAAAGGAGCACGGATATAACCGCCTGCCGCAGGGATATGACCATTTGAAAAAAACTAATTTATAAAGATGAATGCAAGCAACCGCCTCACCTTTGTTTTTATAGTTTGTTTTCTAAGCACATTCTTTGGCGGTATTGTATCGATGCTCATGTCGGTTTATCTGCCCGTAGCAGTAAAAGATCTGTTGGGAAATGTATCAGAAGAAAAGTTGAATGAGGTAAGTGCATGGATAAATGCCGTGTTTATATTCGGCTGGATGTTCGGCGGCATCCTCTGGGGTATTGCTTGCGATAAGATCGGCCGTGCAAGATCCGTTGTATTATCAACTGCCTGCTTTGGACTATTTGCCCTCCTGACGGGATTATCCTCATCGTGGCTTTCAGTAAGCATATTCAGGTTTTTTTCCGGGTTTGGTATTGGCGGCGTTCTTGTCACAACCGTTATCCTTATCGCAGAATTATGGTCTGAAAAGAAAATAGCAATTGTACAGGGGATTGTTTCGCTTGCGATGCCGGTCGGTTTTTTTGCAGCCGGCGCCATCAATAATTTTACTGGCGATTGGAAAACTGCTTTCTGGATAGGGATCGCGCCGTTATTATTATCAGTTGTTGCAGCATTCATCCTGCCTGAATCTGAAAAATGGAAAACAAACACTTCACTTGAGCAACGACAAAATACAGATTCACCGGTTTCTACCAAAAGAGGAAAAAATTTGTGGAGAGGCTCGGTCGTATTCGGCAGCATGTTGATCGGTTTATGGGCGATTTTTTCCTGGGCGCCTACATGGGTTCAAAGTATTTCTTCTTCGGAAAATGTGAATGAACAAAGAGGTTTGGCAATGATGATCCTGGCTGCAGGTGGCATAGCAGGCAGTTTTTTTTCAGGCTGGATCGTAAATGCCATCGGCATCAATAAGACCCTGCTGATGTGTTTTGCAGCTTGCTTTATTATGACAGTAATTATATTCAAATTCAATAATGATATTTCGCTATTCACTTTTGTCGAAATGGGCTTGCTGGCTTTTTTCTTTGGTATCAGCCAGGGGGCATTAGCCGTTTATATTCCTGCCCTCTTCCCAATCGCGGTCCGTGCCTCGGCAACGGGTTTTTGTTTTAATGCAGGACGTTTGTTTACAGGAACTGTTGTGTTCTTCATCGGTGCACTGGTAACATTGCTCGGTGGTTATGGAAATGCAGTATTTGTTTTTTCATTTGTGTTTATTATTGGCTTGCTCGTAACGATGTTTTCAAAAGAGACGCAATCAAATTAACTGAACGCATGGCACATATAAAGCTTGAAGAAGAGGTTCCCGGCATCCGGAGTCTTGTATTGTTCAGACCTGAAACAGGACAATACTTATATGAATTGGTACAAATACTACTAAGAGGTGAATCTACACTAAGCGAAGCAGAAAGAGAATTGATCGCTACCTATGTATCACAACGCAACGAATGTATATTCTGCAGGGATAGCCACGCCGCCGCATCAAAATGTTTATATGGTGATGAAAAATCTATTGTCGATGAGGTTTTACATGATATGAATGAGGCCGGTCTTTCCGAAAAAATGAAAACGTTACTTACTATTGCAGGTAAAGTACAGGTATCCGGTAAAGAAGTAAGCGATGAAGATATAGCCACTGCAAGAAACAATGACGCAACTGACAGGGAGATACACGATACGGTTTTAATTGCCGCTACATTCTCGATGTTCAACCGGTATGTGGATGGCCTGGCAACTTTAACACCAACCGATCCCGCGGTTTATGAAGAAATGGGAAAGCGAATGGCAGGAGGTTATTCATTCCCGCAACAAACAAAATAGTTATGGCACATATAGAACTACCAGCAGGTTTACCAGGTATAAGAGGCCCAATGGCTTTTCGTCCCGAAACAGCAAAGCCATTGAATGAACTGGCCGAAGTGTTATTAAGGGATGACAACAATACTCTCTCTCGTGGCGAGCGAGAGCTGATCGCAACTTATGTGTCGTATTTGAATGACTGTTTTTTTTGTCAAAATGCACACGGCGGCATCGCCCAATACTATCTGCAATGTGATGTGCAATTTCTTGATAACATAAAAAATGATCCTGATGCATCACCGATCAGCGATAAAATAAAAGCATTACTTGCTATCGCAGCATTGGTGCAGCAAAGTGGAAAATATGTTACACCAGGATCAATACAAAGAGCAAAAGACGCGGGTGCAACTGATATGGAAATTCATGATACCGTTTTGATCGCCGCTGCCTTTTGCATGTTTAATCGATATGTCGACGGGTTAGGTACTTCTGCACCTGCTGAAAGGAATTATTATATAAACCGTGGCAAACAAAGAGCTGAAGAAGGTTATTTACATTTTGATCTTTACAAATAAATACACTGCTATATGAAAAAATATTTTTGGCTTGGACTGATTGGTTTACTCCTGTTTGAAATAGCAAATGTCTATTTCATTATGCCGATGCCCGGGAGCCAGCAAATGAACAGTATTGATCTTGCCTATTTCTTACATAAATGGCGGTGGATATTCAGGGGTTTGTTTGCAGCAATGGTCTTCCTTGGATTATTCAGATCGCAATGGAAGAGAAAATGGGTTTTGTTTTTCCCGGTCGCGATTCTTGCTGCTGTGATTTATATGGCAAATTTTGTAATGGCTGCTGATCATATGTTTTATCAACCTGAAAAAGTTCTATTGGTCAAGGCTGCAGAAAACAAGGTTGATTCAAACCGGCTGGTGATCGGTGTTGTAAACAATGGCGAAGCAAAAGCGTACCCGATACAATTCCTGGGCTATCATCACCAGGTGCAGGATACAATTGGCGGAAAACCCGTGATCGTTACTTATTGTACTGTTTGCCGGACAGGCAGGGTGTACGAACCAATGGTAAAGGGTAAACATGAAAAATTCAGATTGGTTGGAATGGATCATTTCAATGCCATGTTTGAGGATATGACCACAAGAAGCTGGTGGAGACAAGTAAACGGCGAGGCTATAACTGGCAAATTAAAAGGATATCAACTGCCCGAGGTCCACAGTACGCAAACTTCGTTAGCGCAATGGCTCATCTTAAATCCAAATTCACTGGTCCTTCAGGCCGACCAGGCTTTTCTAAAATCTTACGACAGCAGTTTCAAATTTGAAGATGGCAGCAGTAAAAGTAAATTGACCGGCACCGATAGCCTGTCATGGAAAGACAAATCATGGATTGTGGGCGTTAAGACCGGGAAGGACAGCAAGGCTTATGATTGGAACCAATTGAAAAAAGAAAGAATGATACAGGACAAAATTGGAACCACGCCGGTTTTGATCGTATTATCAAAAGATGATAAAAGCTTTTTTGCTTTTGAACGACCCGATGAATCGGCAAACTTTTCAATAGCAAACGATATTATTTTCTTCAACAATAAACAGTTCAGGATCGATGGGAAAGGGATCGATACAACATTCTCACTAAAGCCTTTGTATGCTTCTCAGGAGTTCTGGCATAGCTGGCGGACTTTCAATCCGAAAACGCTTCATTAGTAAATGTTTCCGTTTCCGTGGTAAAATAATCGCCACGGAAATCCGGAATCGTGATCAAAGGTGTGTGTATTGTCACGTATCTTTAAGAGGAATTTTTATCGCTATGAGAAAGACTACTTTGACTTTCCTGATCTTTTTTTCCGGTATCTCATCGTTCGCACAAACAAGAGTGCAGACTCCTGACCAGGTTTATGGGGAGTTATTTAAAGATGTACAGATGTCGCGCATTTTTCCCGATGGAAAAACTTTTGTGGATTGTGTGCCCAAAAGGGATCCAGAGGCCATCGTAAAAGATTATCTCGCTGTCAAAAAAAATCCGGCTATAAAATTTTCCCTGGAGCTTTTTGTCAAAGAGAATTTTGAAATGCCTCCGGATCCACCTGCCATCAATTATGTGCAGCAGGAGAAAGATGTCGTAATGCATATTAAAAACCTGTGGGGTGCCTTGCGTCGTGAACCTGATAAAAAAATCGAAGGAAGTTCATTATTGCCATTGCCACATCCTTATATTGTTCCCGGGGGCCGCTTCAGGGAAATTTATTACTGGGATTCTTATTTTACCATGTTAGGATTAAAAGAAAGCGGCGAGGTAGATATGATCGAAAACATGATCAGGAATTTTGCTTTCCTCATCGAAACCTATGGACATATTCCAAATGGAAACAGGAGTTATTATATCGGGAGATCGCAACCTCCGTTCTTTGCCGCAATGGTGCAACTGCTTGCTTCTATCAAAGGAGATAATGTATATGTCAGTTTTCTTCCGGCGCTGGCAAGAGAGCATACGTTTTGGATGGATGGTGCTGCCAAACTTAAAACCGGGCAGGCGTATCGTCGTGTGGTGAAATTAAAAGATGGGACCATTCTCAATCGTTACTGGGATGATAGCGATGTACCAAGACAGGAAAGCTGGCGTGAAGATATTGAAACTGCAAAAAAATCGAAGCGAAGCCTTATTGAGATGTATAAACATCTTCGTGCCGGCGCTGAAAGCGGCATCGACTTCAGCAACCGTTGGTTTGCCGATGGAAAAAATCTTACTTCGATCCAGGTCACCAATTATATTGCTGTTGATCTCAATGCACTGTTGTTGAATCTTGAAACGACGATAGCAAAAGGTTTCCAAACAGCCGGTAAGGACAGCCTGGCTGGTGAATACAGAAAGAAAGCTGAGAAAAGAAGGTTAGCAATAGATAAGTATTGCTGGAATTCAAAAATGAATTATTACTGCGATTATAATTTCAAGACCCAAAAGATTTTGAATGAAATAACACCCGCAGGCATGTATCCTTTTTGTTTTTTTGAAAGCAAACCTGATTATTTAAGTCTGCAGGCAAAGAAAGCGGCTGAAGCAATTAAAAGTAAACTCCTGCAACCCGGCGGAGTGACAACAACGCTAAAGAATACCGGGCAACAATGGGATTCACCCAATGGCTGGGCTCCGTTGCAATGGATGACCATCTGGGGACTTGATCGTTGTGGGCAAAAAGATCTTGCAAAAGATATTGCCATGAGGTGGATGAAATTGAACCTGGATGTTTATGCACGAACAGGTAAGCTAATGGAAAAATATAATGTTGTCGATACTCAGCTTGAAGCGGGCGGTGGTGAATACCCGGGACAAGATGGCTTTGGGTGGACAAATGGGGTATTGCTGGCTCTGATTGCGAAATATGGGAAGCCCGAGTGATTGAAATGTCAGTTAGGGATGCTGGATACTGGATGCTGGATATTAGATGCTGGTATGCAGCATCAGCCTTCTACTTAAAAATATCACCGCTTAAATGCCTAAAAGCCTCCATCGCGCCCATATATTCACAGGTTCTTCCACCAGCCTTGTTTCCATTGAATACAATTTCTTCCCAGGCTTCAATAGCCATTGACCTGATCTCTGCAAACGTTTTACGAGATAATTGATACAATACCGCACCTACAAATGCATCACCTGCGCCTGTAGTATCAACGGCGTTGATCCTTATGCTGGGAACAATTTTAGTCCTTCCATTCAGCGCCAGCAATGTTCCCTCTTTTCCCAATGTGATCGCAAATACTGATCTTGTTCTCGATAAAAGATCATCAACTGCATCCGTTAGTGTTGAACGGTTGGTAAGTATCATGGCTTCTTCGTCACTTACTTTAAAGAAATGGGAATGGGATAAAAACTTCCAGCTTTGATCAATAAATGATTGCTTGTTGTTTTGAAATAATAAACTCCGGTAGTTAGGATCAAAGCTTATAAAAACATTTTCCACCAATGTCTTTTGCAATAAACTTGAGTAGGCAATTTGCAATGGCCCGGGTAAAAATGCAGTGGCCGAGCCAAAATGAATCATCGGGAATTCTTCCAGGTTGATAGTATCCACTTCACCACGTGTGAGTTCTCCATCTGCGCCGCGATTAAAATAAAAATCTCTTTCGCCATTCTCCATCAATGACACAAATGCAAAGGTGGTAAAATGAGTTTTGTCGCGCAACATCCATTTTGTCCCCACCCCAAAAGAATTCATCATATCCACCAGGTGATCGCCAAATGGATCTGCTCCCACTTTTGCCGCTAATTCAACATCTCCGCCGAGTGCGGCGATTGCTGCAGCTACGTTGGTAGGGGCGCCACCCGCTTTTTTTAAAAAATTTTCTCCTTCTGATAACGGTTTGCCCTTATCAGTGCAGATCATATCAATCAATGCTTCCCCGATACAAAGGATCTTGTTCATATCCTGTTTCTTAAATGAGATTTTATTAAATAAGAACTCCCAAACACGAATTGTCCATCGGTCTACTGACTCCCCGACTCCCGGCTAATGACCATTGACTAATGACTAATATTTCTCTCCATAGCTTCCAATGCTACTCCCTTCGTTTCCGGCATCATCTTCCAAACAAATAACAATTGGAATACCATCATCACCGCAAAAAATCCGAATATTTTAACCGGTCCAATTGCTGGTGCTTCCGCAAAAAATGTAAAAGTTTGAGATATCAATGCAGCAAAAAACCAATGCGTAAGGCTTCCGAGTGACATCCCGGCTGCCCGTACTGAATTAGGAAATACTTCTGAAATAAAAACCCATATAACAGCTCCCTGGCCTATCGCATGCGCGGCAATGAACAGGAATACAAACCATGTTATCCCCTCATGAAGTTCGTACTGGAATGCAACTGCGATCAACGCTAACGATATGATATAACCAACAGAACCGATATACAACAGCGTTCTCCTGCCTACCCGATCGATGAGATACCATCCAACCAGCGTAAAGATAAAATTTACCACACCGATGCCAACACTGGAAAGAAATGCACTGTCTTTTTCTAACCCGGCCATATTAAAAACACGGGGAGCAAAATAAATGATGGCATTGATCCCTGACAATTGATTGAAGAAGGCGATTAAAAAGGCGAGTGCTATATAACGATTGAATTTACCGGAAAACAAAGACTCTTTTTTTTGCTGGAGCGAACTTTTTATTTCTTTGATCACCTCATCAGCGGGGGCACCGCTTTTTGCAAATATTTGCCGTGCTTGTTCCTCATCATTCTTATACAGTATCAGCCATCGTGGGCTTTCCGGGGTAAATAACATGAATATTGAAAATAACAATGACGGTATGGCCACCACTCCCAGCATATATCGCCAGTCATTCTCACCACCCACACCCTGTAATAAATAATTTGATAAATAAGCAAACAAGATCCCGGCCACAATATTTAACTGGAATGCGATACCCATGCGACCGCGATATTTCGGAGGAGCTATTTCCGAAATATAAATAGGAGCAACAACCGAAGAGGCACCAATGGCAAACCCGCCAAGAAAACGAAAGACCATGAAAGTGTAAACATCCTGTGCCACAGCAGCACCAATTGATGATACAAGGAAGATGATACCGATCCACAGCAAAGTTTTTTTCCGCCCAATCTTATTTGCAGGAAAACTGCCTGCGATGGCGCCAACAACGGTTCCATATAATGCAATTGCGATGGCAGTTCCATGCATCAGGCTGTTTAAGTTCCAGAGCTGCTGGATCACCTGTTCAGCACCGGAAATGACTGCCACATCCATACCGAATAAAAATCCACCCAGTGCTACGGCAATTGACCAGAGTATAAGATTACGGTTCATAAGCATTCGCGAGTTTTGGTAATAAGATTGAATATACCAATGAAAAACCAGATTTGATATATTTAAATCCATTTGGTCACCTGACAATAAATCAACTCAGCTTCTTATTTTTGCCAGCTATAGTTTTAAAATTATGAAGAAGATATTTATCGGCTTGGTTTTATCGATTGCATTTTTAATACTCGCCTTTTATTATATTATCCCTGGCAAAATAAAGATCAGGGAAACAATCACTGTGAAGGCGGCGGTCCCCGCCGTTTCAAGGATACTGACCAATTACAACAGCTGGGCTAAATGGTGGCCGGGAAAAAACGTTTTTGCGTATGGTGCAGAGCAATACAAACCACAAGGCAGTGCTTTTAACGTCATTATGATAGACATTTATTCAGGCACCGATACAATTAGCAGCCGGATGGACCTGGCGTTGATTAATGAGGATTCAACGACGATAATCTGGAGTGGAAGTAAATCGGCAAGCACCAATCCTTTCAAACGCTTTTCTGACTACAGGGATGGCCGCCACACAAAGGAAAACATACGTACATTACTTGGGCACATGAGATCATTTTTTGAAAAGCCCGAAAATGTCTATGGCTTTCGTGTTCAGAAAACAAAGGTTGTTGATTCAGTATTGATCTCCACCCGTCGCTCGTTTACCAACCGCCCCACCGAAAAAGATATTGATGCCATGATCCAAAGTCTGAAAAGATACATTTCTGAAAATAAGGCTGTCGAAAAAAATTACCCGATGCTGAATGTGGCAAGGATCGATAGTAATTATTATGAAGTAATGACAGCAATTCCCGTTGACAGGTCATTGCCTGATACCAAAGAGTTTGCGACTAAACTAATGTTGAAAGGAGGTAATATATTGGAAGCACAGGTACAGGGTGGGCCCTACACGATCGAAACTTCCATTAACGAATTCGAGACCTACAGATCCGATCATCAATATACTTCGCCTGCCATCCCATACCAGTTACTTGTAACTGACAGGGCAAAGGAAACAGATACCACTAAATGGATCACAAAGCTGTACTACCCTGTTTTTTAGCGTTTTATTTTAAGCTGACAACGATAAGGCTATCGTTGTTACGGGCAAAAATATAAGCATCTTTTTGAGCAATGTTGATCCGTTTTACATGTCTTACTTCGCCCATTAGAGCAAAGCCGTTTAACATAGCACAATTGAAATTTCCCTTTCCGTCATTTACCAGGACGGTTCCATGATCGCCATCATATTCCCCCATTTGAATATTATTCGGATAGAAATTCCCTGCGAGTAAAATATCCGGTTTATTATCATTGTTCAGATCAGTGATCGCTGCATCCCTGTAGGGAGTTAGCTGAGCTTTCCATGGTAATTCCTTTACCGTGAAGTTCCAGTTCCCGTTATTGATCAAAACAACATTTGAAAAATAATTGGCCGTAAGCACGGCTGCTTTACCGAGTTTCCCTTTCCTGAAAATTTCAGTCAATGCGGCCTTTGCAAAATCCTCCGCGTATAAATATTTCTTCTTTAGCTCAGGTATTTGTTTAACCAATTCGTCTTTGGTTGCAAAAGGAATTTCTTTTTCCCCGAGATAATACGTCAGCACTTGTTCTTTCTTCCCGTTGTCATCATAATCATTGTAGTAGAGTCGTACCGGGTGACTTTCGGAAGCCTTTAGCCGGTTGTTCAAGCCAAGATTACCGGCAATAAGATCCAGGTCGCCGTCATCATCGATGTCAACAGGCAAAGTAAAATTCCACCAGCCTTTTTTTGGAGTAATATATTTTTTTTCAAAGCTGCCCTGATTATTCACAAAGGCAACTATCCCATCCCATTCCAATGAAAGAACAAGGTCATTATCCCCATCTTTGTCAAGGTCGCTCCAGGCAGCATGCTTTACAAATCCGGCTGCTGATAGTTCCCTGTTGTATTGGCCAGTAACATCTGTGAATTTTCCGCTACCATCATTCTTCAATAAATAAGATCCGGGGATTGTACCATATTCCCAGGGGACGGCTCGTCCTCCAATAAACAGGTCAATAAACCCATCACCGGTGAAATCATATGGAACAACACAGGAAGCTGTCAACATTATCTTTCTATCAAAAGCATCGTTTAATTGTTGTAGGGTTCCTTTACCATCGTTTAAATAAACTCTTGGTAAAAGAAAATCGCTATTGCCATAGTATTCATTTCCACCACTTGCTACAATAAGATCATTGAAGGAATCATTGTTTATATCCGCCCAAACAGCATCCACGTCTTCATAAGTGCTATCGGCATCCAATGCGGGCTGGTCCATTTTCAAAAACTTTCCGTTTGATGATTGTGTAAACACAGCAGGCTTTTTGAATTTTGAGGAACCGATAAACACATCATCAAGACCGTCACCGTTTACGTCACCAACTGCCAGCGCCGGTCCTTCTCTGGATGTCATAAAAGGGATCAACGGTTCACGGTCAAATTCATTAAATGAATTCTCTTCATGCACCCATGTTAATCCTGCTTCGGCAGTAATACCATTGGCTTGTTTTGAAGCGTTTACAATTCTTTTTGTAATCAAATCGTAATCAAACCGGGGCAATCCCGGTTTGTAAGTAATTGTAAAGATCGAATCCTTCACGAGGTGTAAATTCTCATAAGTGTTATCCGGCCAGATAATATAAACAGAACCAATCGTTCTTTCAAGTCCAATATGAACAGGTATTTCCATACTTCCCTGGAAACCTCTTACCGGGAATTTTTCATAGGTTCTGACATCATCGTTTGTAAAAACAATTGCCTTGGCGCCAATAGCATTTATATTTGAAGGAGGACCGATCAATTTCAACGCGATGAATGGTCTTTTTACATTCCCATCGTTTGTAAGGTTTTTATAGATCAACGCAGGCTCATCCACATTGTTCACCACTATATCCAGGTCACCGTCATTGTCGAAGTCTGCATACGCGGCACCGTTTGAATACGTATTGTGATTATTCCGGATCATTGAATCAGCATCGATGAATTTTGCGTCCCCTTTGTTCAGATAGAATTTGTTTTTCAGTTTTATTTGTGGGAATTTTTCCACCAGCGCCATGTCGTTTTCTTCTACACGATTCGTCCTTATCTTTTCCTGCAGTTCATCGTTGCTTACATAATTCACATAATCCATATCATTAAGACGTTTGGGAATACCGTTACTGATGAACAGATCTTTCCATCCGTCATTATCAAAATCGGTCCATAGCGCTGCCCAGCTCCAGTCCGTTGCAAATACATTGCTGTAAAAACCAATATCGCTAAACATTCCATTTCTCCTGTTCAGCTGCAAGGTATTTCTTGCAAATTGCGGATGATAACCATGCTCAATTTTATAATGGAATAAATTGTACTCGTCTTCTCCCAGCGATCTTTTTAAAATGTAAGGATCTTCGGGCATCATATCCATTGAAATTATCTCGGGAAAGCCATCATTGGTAATATCAGCCACATCGGTACCCATGCTGAACTGGCTTGTGTGCGTCATCGCGCTTTCAATTACATCCTTGAATGTTCCATTCTTTTGATTGATGTATAAATAGTCATTTTCATGAAAATCGTTGCCGATATAAAGATCAGGATAGCCATCAAGATTGATATCGGCAACTGAAAGACCAAGGCCATAACCAATGATAGAACGGTTGATACCGGATGTTGCACTAACATCGACAAACTTGCCCCCATCATTTCTATATAGATAGTCTGCAGCAAGCGTATCGAAAGTATTTATGTATGATGAGCGATCATTGAATGTTCCATTGAAACGCAAAGAATGATTCATCAGGAAAAAATCAAGGTCTCCATCAAGATCGTAGTCAAAGAATGCAGCTTGCGTACCAAAGCTGCTAAAGTCAAGTCCCATTTTCGTTGCTTCATCTTCATAATAGGGAATGCCGTTCGCATCTTTTCCTTTGCAAATGAGGAACTGATTCCTGCTTTTCAGTGATTCATAATTACCAACCCGGCAAACATAAATATCAAGCAAGCCATCGTTATTGATGTCCACAACGGAAACACCGGTACTCCAGCCCCCATCCTGTGGGATCTTTGCTTCTTTCGTTACATCCCTGAATCTCAACCCGCCCTGGTTCAAATAAATCTTATTGTCTCCCTGGTTTGCAGAAAAGAAAATATCACTCAATCCATCATTATTAAAATCCCCAACTCCCACCCCTGCGCCGTTATAGAAATACATATACTTGAACATATTGAATTGGGCCGTTGGCGTCAGCTTATTTGCAAAATCAATTCCCGTCGATTTGCTGTCCAGCGTCTCAAATAAGGCAGGAGTTATGATCTTTTTATCATTACAGGACAAGAGAAAGAATGTTAATATAACAAGAACAGATAGGGGGGACCCGGCTTTGGTACTATGCGCAGCATCCTGCGGACGATTAAGCTTATGTTGCGACGCTCCATTCATCATTCTGTATTTCTATTGAGCTAAGAGGAAAAAAGAGAAAAGGAGAAAAAAGAAAATTTCGATCTAGCTCTTTTTCTCCTTTTCTCCTTTATTCTCTTAGTTTATACATAACCGAATAATCATTATTTCTCAAAAACAAAATATAGTTTTCCCTGCTCCCATTGATCCATTTAATATCTCTTACCATGCCTGTTACTGAGATTCCTGTTGATCGTGGAGATATTTCAGCAAATTGCCGGTTGCCTTTATTCTCCAACACAATTCCATAGTTGGCATCCAGTCTTCCAAACTGGGGCAGGCACTCCGTAATATTTCCACCCAATACCAGGTCAGGCTTTCCATCCTTGTTAATATCCTGGCAAAGAATTGAATTTACACTTGACAACTGGGCATGCGTCGGCAATTGCTGAATCGTGAACTTCCCATTACCATCATTCCATGCAATTATGCTGCTGCTATAATTAAATGTTTTTACAGTCGCAGATTTGATCAAGTCAGGTTTGAAAAGATTTTCAATGTTCTTTTTTGCATACTCATGATGCCGCAGGTTTTCTTTCTTCAGCGATGGCATCGCATCAGTGAATTCTTTTTTCAGGAAAACGGGAACATCGTTGCCATCTACTGTCCTGGAAAAAACTTTGTCAGGCAACCCATTCATATCAAAATCATTTATCCAAAGCCTGACCGGATGCAGGCTGTCGGGACGTAAATAAAAATTACTGCCATAATTTCCAAGCACAAGATCATTATCGCCATCGCCATCCAGGTCGGTAGCTTGCACAGATTGCCACCACCCAAACAGATTACTCATGCCCGTTGAGATCTCATTCATTTTGTCATTGCTGTAAGTAAAGATCCTTGGTGTCATCCATTCACCAACAATCACCAGCTCGTTTTTCTTATCGCCTGTCACATCAGTCCATACTGCCGCGGTTGTCATTCCAATATTGGCAATAGAAGGATTTAATTGTTGCACCACATCTTTAAAATGCCCGTTACCATCGTTTTCATAAATATAACTTTGAGGACTGGCGCCATAATTATAAGAAAGACTTCTGCCACCGACAAAGAGATCCATGTCGCCGTCACCATCATAATCTTCAGCAACTGCGACGGCGATATTTGAATTATTGATACCTGCAAATGCAGCGGTATCCTTTTTAAAAATGCCTTTACCGTCATTCCTATACAACCTGTGTTTCAGCACTGGATGTCGCGGCGGCAGATCATTTCCACCTGCACCAACAAAAAGGTCCTGGTCACCATCCTTATCACAATCGAAAAACAAAACCGCTACATCTTCAAACTGTTTATCATCTTCAAAAGCCCTTTGATTATTTTTTACAAACCCATTTTTATTTTGAATATATAATTGACCAGCTTGCCCTTTTGCACCGCCAATAAAAATATCTTCAAGCCCGTCTTTATTTACATCGGCAATGGCTGCTTTCGGTCCTTCTTTTGAAAGCATGATGGGGATATTCCTTTCAGCATAATAATCTATGAATATGCTGTCTTCTGTGTGCTTATCGAACGGAACGCTTGTTGACTCAAATATTGATGGTTTTGCAGGCCCCGGTATTTCAATCATCTTGTTCATTGCATAGTCGCTTTGCTTAATGACATTATTGGTGTTTATCTCGGCAAAGACTTGTGTTAGAGTTGTATCAGGCCACCTGATAAAGACATTTTTTATTGTTCTCTTTCCTAATCCGATTACAATTTTATAATCAACACTTGATTGGAACCCACGGCTTGGAATTACTTCCCTTGTTAGAAATTCATCATCACTGGTTTGAATTTCAATTGTTGCACCAATGGCAAACTTGTTTAATGATTTTCCTTCTAATTGAATAGAAATATAATTTGTCGTGTCTCGTTCCCTGCTGTTGTTTTTATATACAAAGCAAGGCATGTTAACATTGTTAATTACGAGATCAAGATCACCATCATTGTCAAGATCACCATAGGCAGCGCCATTGGAAAAGGATGGCTTATCAAATCCCCAGTTCATTCCTTCATCAGAAAATTGAAGATTGCCTTTGTTTCGAAAAGCTTTATTTAATATCGGGACAGAAGGCATGCTGTCAATAATTCTTTGCACTTCTTCTTTCTCACCCGTCAATACCATTTTTTGTATGATGTCATTCGCAAAAAAATCAATAAAGTCCTGGTCGATCACATCTTTATAAATGCCATTGCAAACATAGATATCATTCAGCCCGTCATTATCCGCATCAAAGATCAATGCACCCCAGCTCCAATCGCTGCCGGGGACACCGCTGAAATAAGCTGTTTCCCTGAACTTACCGTTATGATCATTTACCTGCAAAGCATTTTGTTGAAACTGGTGATAAAATCCCTGCAACTCCTTCTTGTGATAAATATCATATCCATCAAAGGAAGAAGTTGTTTTTAGACGATAATCATTATCAGGAAGCATATCGGTGGTAAAAATATCTGGATAACTATCATTGTTGATATCCGCAATATCAGCGCCCATCGATGCCAGGCTTGAGTGTTCTATCCATTGCTGCAACTCCTCTTTAAACGTTCCATCCCGCTGGTTGATGTACAAATAATCCCTTTCGAAAAAATCATTCGAGATATACAGGTCCGGGTAATTATCGCCGTTCACATCCCCGACTGATACCCCCAGGCCAAACCCGATAAGACTTCCATAAATATTGGCTTGCTCGCTTATATCATTGAAATGTCCGTTGTCATTTCGTAATAATTTATCCCCGCCACCTTTTACAAAATCTTCAACGGGCCAGTCTTTTGCACGCAGCTCTCTTTTGTTTGAATAATTAAGCGTATTGACTGGTATAAAACTATTGTTGAGGATATAACAATCAAGGTCACCATCAAGGTCATAATCAAAAAATGCCGCATGGGTTGTATAACCTTTTTCATCAAGCCCATATTCTTTTGCCTTCTCTGTAAATGTCAGGTCATGATTATTGATAAAAAGTTTATTGCCATCCCGGGTCTTCCATTTGTCAATACCGGCATTGCAAACATATATATCGAGCCAACCGTCAGCATTGATATCAACCATCACCACGCCGGTATTCCATTTTCCTTTTTCTTCGATGCCTGCTGTTGCTGAAATATCATTGAACTTAAAATTCCCTTTATTGAGATAAAGTTTATTGGCCCCCATATTGGAAGTCATGAACACATCAGGCAGGCTATCATTATTGATATCCCCGATGGCAACACCGCCGCCATTATAAAAATTCCGGTAGCTGAAAATGTTGAACTCCTGTGTCGCTTTCACTTCGTTGATAAAGTTGATCCCCGTGTTTTCCTGGAGAGTGAAAAGAGTTTGCGGCTTTTTCTCACTGCATGAAAAAAAGTTCATCAGTAGTAAGAAAAAGCAACCGGCTATCGTGCAATTTTTCATAAAAGACACAGGAATGCAATCTAAGGCTATAATGGAAAACTAAAAAGGCCATTCTGGGAAATGGCCTTTTTAAGTACTGCTTGTATACTACGATATATCAATAGCCGGGATTTTGGGTCAAATTCGGGTTAATAGTAAGCTGCTGGTTAGGGATCGGGAAAAGGAGTCTTTCTGAACCAGTAGCTGTTTTTAATTGTCTTTGATTCAAGAATGTTCCAAAACGGATCATATCATTTCTCCTCCAACCTTCCCAGTACAATTCAAAACCTCTCTCTTTGTAAACAGCGTTCAGGTCAACGGTTCCCAATGGCGCAAGAGGACCTCTTGAGGGAAGTATGCGAATGTTGTTTACAATTGCAGCTGCAGTGGCGCCATAGCCGCCGGGACCTGCAGTAGCAGTGCCTCCGCGAAGGATAGCTTCAGCCTTCATTAAAAGAATATCTGCGAGACGTAAGATCACCAGGTCATTATCTGCGGGGAACTGATGCACCTGGTCCTGGACATATTTTACTACGCGGATACCGGTCACTTCAAGATTGTTTCCTGTTTCTTTCAAAGCAACTTCTTTTGTAAAAGAAAGAGGATTTCCTTTTCTGTCCTGCAAATTAGCCCCGGCACCATTTTTTTGCTGGCCGAATAGCATACCAACCCTCATACCTGTTACGTCGGTGAAACCCGGATAATACCCGAAATCTGTAGGTCCTACAGTGCCCCCACCTCTTCTTCTATCGGCCGGATCGAATGCATCGTAGAAATCCCCTAAGGTGGTAAATCCATTCCAGCCACTTGGGGTTTGGTTATAGTGAGTTCCGCAATGATAATGGAACATTGCACCATTACCGCCGGTGCCAGACGCATTATCATTTCTTAAACTGTAAACGATCTCTTTACCAATAACATCATTGTTGGGGGTAAAGTTGTCAAAAAAGTTTGCGGTGAATCCGCCGGGATAAGCCGGGAAATCAGCAAGGATCTGGTCAGCCAGTGTGATCACCTGGTTCATATCGGCGGCAGCAAAAGTTGGTGTAGCACGGTTGGTGTACACTCCTTTGTTAAGATATACTTTCATCAATAATCCTCTTGCTGCGTTTTTTGATGCACGACCATGTCCATTCCCTGCAGGAAGGTTAGCAATGGCTGCTGTTAATTCACTAATTATATAGTCAGCTGCCTCAGTACCTTTTTTGACCTCAGGCAATGTCTTAGTGAGATCACCCAGTGAGGTTGAACGAAAGGGAACCTGGTCCCAGCCATCCAACACAAAATACATAGCGAGTGCTCTCAAAAACCTGGCCTCAGCGCCTTGTTGTGGCGTTGGATTATTATCCAATACCGTAGTAGCAGCGAATTGAGATTGTAGTAATTCCCGATAAGTATCAGTCAAAAACCCATGGTCTGCATTCCATCTATGATTATGTAAAACACGCCATACGCCATTGTCATCCCAGTCGCCACCCCTTGTAGGTCCAACTGCCTCATCTGAGGTGTGCTCGGAAGCAGCCCACCAGCGACTCTGATCCTGGAGCGGAGTATTGAAAGAACGGTAGGCTCCCTGGAGAAGCGCAGTCGCATTGCCACCTCCACCACCGCTACTGCCTTGCGTGGTTTCGCTGTTGAATCTTTCTTCGAGCTTGGTACAAGCCGCGAGGAAAAAAACTGTAAAAGCGATCAATATTAGTTTTCTGTATTTCATATCAAGCAAGTTTTTGTTTTTTTAGAATGTAAAGTTTACGCTTAACTGGAACCTTCTTGCGCTTGGGAACGGCATGTACTCAATTCCATAAGAAGGTATACCACCAATATTCTTATCGACATTTACCTCAGGATCGAAGCCTGTATAGTCAGTAATTACAAATAAATTCTGGCCGGTTAAGGCGATGGACGCGTTTTTCACATACCTGCC
>JAICPX010000077.1 GCA_025929635.1 Chitinophagaceae bacterium | reverse complement strand
GACCGAACTCATGATGAAGCAACCAATCAAAGTCGCTATTGCCTACTTTTTCATAACGATATTTATTCCCGTAGGCAATGTTGGTTTGGTGTTCCATGCCAAGATGAGGAGTTTCCGTAATCCGTATTGCTTCTTTTACCCATGGATATTCACCAAAATATTTTTCGAGGATCTTTGCTGATTGCTCGTACAGGTCAAGCAGTTTTTCAGCTTTATCAAAATTCTCTTCCAGCACGTAATACTCCATGGGTACTTTGTTGCCATTCACGGTGGTGTACATTCTCTTTGCTAGTTTGTAGTTACCGGCATTAAAAAGAATACAATAATTGCTGATCGTATAATTTGTTTTCCAGTGATAAGTTGATTTGTTTCCCCTGGTTGTGACTTTTTGTAACAGGCCCGGTGCCGTTACAACTAATCCTTTGGGAACAGTAATGATCATATCGGCCCCTTCATTTGGTTCATCACTTGGATGGTCTTTACAGGGAAAATAAATTTTCCCGCCTTCGCCCTGGCAGGATATGGATATCCATGGATTCCCCTTTGCGTCTTTTTCCCATTGAAATCCTCCAATCCATGGCGCTCTTTCCGCAACACCCGGTTTACCTCCATAACTGATCTTTACTTTTATTCTTCCGGCTTGTTGGGGTGAGCTGATTTTAATAAGATCATCTTTGCCATGAGTAAACCTTTCTTTTTTTCCATTTACTAAAATTTCTTTGACAGTAAGCCCGTGCCAGAAATCGAATAGTAAAACATCGGAGGGTTTTGTAAGGTTTAAATCAATCTCCGTATAGCCATTAATTGATTTTTGCGTTGGATCCACATCAAGTGCTACGGTGTAGTGCCTGATGTCCATAATGGCTTGTTCAGGTTTTAATACACCACCGGATTTGAGATCTTGGGCAAAAACGCCCATAGATGCAAATACTAAAAGTATAAATGATGATTTACGCATAAAGTTTTTCTATTTACAACATTGTTCCGAATGAACCAATATTTGTGTGATGATTTTTTTACTGAACCAGGTATCCCGGATGAAAGATTTACCCTTGACCAATCCCTTTCCATCAAACATGTCAAAATAATTTGTTACAAGGATAGAATCTTTGGCGACTTCTTTTATTACTGACCTGGTAACTCTTAGCTTTTCTTGCCCTGCATTTTCTATTGCTTCCAGGTATTGGCGCGAAAACCAATTATTAAACCCATCATCTTCCCTGTGCTCGACAAAGACAACTCGTTTATCATTAACTAAAATTGCTATGGTGTCTATTTTATGTGACGCAAAGGAAGGATTATAAAAATCCAGGTGAACCGTTTTTCCAATATATGAAGTATCGATATTCTCAATCTTTAGATACCTAATATCAGATCCGTCCTGTGCTAATGTAATTAAACTAAAAGAAAGAAAACTTATCAGGAATAAAAAGCAAAAACTAGGCCTCATGCCAGGAAATTTGAATCAAGATACTTGATTCTGCAACACAGTTTCCGCAATATTTATTATTGGCAGGTTGGCGTTTCGGCAGTTTATTTTACAACAGGTAGCTGTTTAGGCCTTATCCCGTAGGATATCCTGGTTGTAGAAAACCAAGGCGATCGGCATTGACTCCGGAGGAGTCGCCTATGACATGTTACCAACATTTTGATTTTACAGGTAACCCATCTTTTGATTTCACTATTATTTCCCCGGATGAAATCTTTTTATCTTTTGTTTTTGTATCACAGGAAAATAACAGCGTAGCTAAGAACGGCAGCACATATATTCTCATTGGCAGCATTAGCAATTTTACAATAAGATGCTGCCGGTAATAGAATTCCATATCAATCTACCGGAGTAAAACTAACGGATAACTTTAAACCCCTTAAACTCTTCAGCTTCATTTTCTTCAATAACAATCTCATCCACCCTTGCTTTTGGAGGACCTTGCTTGCACCAGGCAATAAATTTTTGCAAGACGTCTTCAGCAGCAGTGGCTACTATTTCGACATTATCGTCCGGAAGATTTTTTACCCAACCTTTTACGCCAATGAGATCGGCTACATCTTTTGCGGTAGCCCTGTAAAAAACACCCTGCACTTTTCCTTTGATGATCAGCCTAACGGTCTTCATACAGCTAAAGTAAAAACTATTCTACCTTGAGCGGCGCTGTAGCCCGTTCGTATTAAGATTGGAACGGTTTTTTAATTCTCTCCTGTTTTTTACCAGGACCGATTCGCGGTGCGTTACAGAATTGTTGGGTATTCCCATGATGAGTCCACGACAGTTTGCAGAACCGCAATTGCAGTGGAATGGTTCCATATTTTTATCGAGGAACTGGGCATAATCCAGTGTGAGCTCCTCACCTTTCCTGATCTTACGAAGTGCAACGACATCTAAGCCGTCATAAGCACAATTGGGTTCGCAACTATGATTTTGCGGCGCCCATTCTGTCGGATCGCTGTCCCAAATAATGAACACTTCTTTGCTTATCGGGTAAGCATAGCGGCGGAAATGTTCCTGGTCGTTCTCATTCCAGTTCTCCATGGCGTGGCGGCGGGTTACAAGACGCTGCGCCATTTCTTCACCATTAAAAACAATATAGCCACGCTGCATATCACGATTGGCATAAATACCAAAACCGGCAATGGAATTTCCTTTTACATCATAGCATTTTTGTTTGCGCTCGTGACGATTCATAGCTTCTTTAACGATCAGTTTTAAAAAGCCATCTTGTCCTATACCGTCAAACTTCAGGATAAAATCAGCAGAACCCTCATAGCCATCGGTATAAAACACAGAGCAGGTAAAATTCACTTCAAGGAAGAATACTTCTCCTTTATCATTTACCCTGAAATCCATCCTGCCATAGCCCACAGCGCCAAAACCAAGAAATATTTTCTTAGCTGCTTCACGCAGTTTTTTATCTAACTCAGGATCTTCACACGGAAAATTGCAATCGGGATGGAGCTCTGATGTCTTCAATGAATAGGTTTTGAATTCCTTTCCTTCAGGAAACCTGTATTCAACAGGTCTGAATGCAATACATTCTTTCTCATTATCCGGATCAGCCGCGACCAACACAGTGTACTCACGACCTGCAATATATTCGTCGATCATCAGGGGGCCGAATTCATCAATGATCTCCGCACATTTTGCCCTTAACTCTTCTTTATTATGAACTAAAGAATGTTCATCGACACCTAAGCTATCCCCGGCATGTGCTGGTTTTACAAACAATGGATAGTTTAGATGTTGCGTGGCCGCATCAATCTCATTTAACGAATCAATAATTGCGTAAGCAGGTATTCGCACACCTTCGCAATAAGCAACATATTTCATCAGTTTTTTTGGAACATCAAACAGCTTGGTGCTGGGGCCGGTAACGGGGATATTCAGCATATCAGCATTGAAATATATATCATAGCCGGGCGTTTCCCAGTCAGGATAACCTTCGCACAGATTAACAAAGCAATCGTAACCTTTTTTCTTTAACTCCTTTAGTTGTTTAAAGGTGGTGAGCTTGCTGATCAATACATGATCCATCTCTACCTCAGGCCATAAGGAGGAAAGGTTGCGGACCGGATCATAATATTGGTAATCTACTTTGGAATGAGAGTAGTCAGGTTGAAGTACACAGAGCTTCATACATTTATTTTCGTTAAAAAATATAGGAACGGTCTCTTATGTGAATCACTTTTTAATAAGAGTTGCCGATTTCATGCGTTTGAGTTTGGTCTGAAGCGCATTTTCAATGATGGCCCCAAGCATGTCGCTGAATCTTTCCTTACCCAATCTTACCATAGCACCTATCGAAGTGTAGTTCTCATCTTCGCTTAACCCACACTGTGCGTTTACCTCCAGCACATACATTTTGCCCGTGACCTTGTCCATGCGAATGTCAATTCTTCCATAACCTGTGCCAAACACGGCACAATAAGCATCAATGCTCAGTTGTTTGATCGCATGCTCTAAGGATGCATCGGGTTTAGCATACTCCCAAAGGTTTTCATATTCCTGCTCACCTACCGGTTTTTCATTTTCATATGTATCCCAAAGCCTGTCAAATGAAAGAAATTTTTCATGATCCGGTAGTTTATCATTGAAAACTCTTTCTACCGGTTGATATACCTTGATATCATCAGGCTGATCATAGGAACCGGTAACAAATGTTGTGAATTCAGGGCCTGTAATAAATTTTTCGGCTACTAATCCTCCGAACGTAAAATCCCACCCATGATAGCCCCGGTGTAGTTCATCTATAATCTTTCTTAACTCTTCGTCATTGTTCACTACATTTTTCAGGCCAAGACCCATGCTTCCGCCCGATACTGCAGGTTTTACGATAACAGGTGTGCCAATATATTCACAAACACCGGTTACATCCTGGTTCGGATCATTGATTGCTTTCCATAATGAAGTGGATACGCCGGCATCGTCAAATGCCTGCTTCATAGTGATCTTGGAAGTAGTGATGTGATAGTATTTTTCTCTTGATCCCGTATAAATCAGTTGCTTTTCCTCGAGATAATGAATCACAGATATACCGGGTGCTCCATTTACTTCATCACCATCACATAAATTGAATACAAGTGGTATATGACCATTGGCCGAATCGGCGATCTTATCAATGATGGCCCTATAATCAATGATCGTTACATATTGCCATTTCCATGGAAGCCCTAATTCACCAAATGCCTGTTCAAATTCTTTTATATTGGCGTCAAAGTCGTAGTAGTATTTAAGGTTCGGATCGGCTGTATCCAATTGTGGTGCCACCACCCAGACAAAATATGGTTCAGCCTTCAGGAGACTTGTATGCTTCGATCCCTCACTCATGCAGAATTCAATGGCGTTAGTTAATCTTTATAGATTAAACAGTGTAAACTTAATTATAAACTTAATATAATACATCAAATAGATTCAATTATTTAATGAATTATCGATGATTGTGGATAATATTTAACTTCAATCAAACGATTTATTATGCTTTACAGGGTTCTTATCCTTTGCTTGATGGCAATACCATCTTATTCGCAACAACCTAATATCATTTATATCATGAGTGATGACCATGATGCAGATGCAATCGGCATATACAATAAACGATCTGTAGCAACAAGGAATGCCTTGTCTCTGCCAATATCAACCCCCAACATGGATCGAATAGCCAAAGAAGGTATGCGATTCACCAATTGTTTTGTCGGCAACTCTATCTGCTCACCGGTAAGAGCGACCGTATTGACGGGGCAACATTCTCATCTTAACGGCATAAAAGATAATCGTACTCCCTTTGATGGAACTAAGATCACTTTGCCTAAGCTTTTAAAGGAAGCCGGTTATCAAACAGTTCTTATTGGTAAATGGCATCTTCATTCCCTGCCTACCGGCTTCGACTACTGGACAGTATTTCCGGGACAGGGAATTTACCATTCGACCCGGTTGATCAGTATGAATAACGATACTATTCGCTATAATGAATACGCAACTTCAACTCTTACTGGCAAGACCCTGGATTGGCTAAAAAATCAACGGGATCCCTCAAAACCTTTTTTTGTAATGATGCATCATAAGGCGCCACACAGGAACTGGGTGCCGGAATTAAAATGGTTAGAAGTATTTAGTAAGATGAGGATCCCCGAACCGGCAACATTATATGCAGATACTGCTGGAAAAGGCGCTGCCTTTAAACATCAACGAATGAGCATCCTGGAAGACATGACGCTTTGCACCGACTTAAAGATCGATCCCCAATACATAATGGATATTCCGCACTTAAAACCCGATTCCAACCAGATAAGGAGTTATCATGCTTTTATGAATTGGATTCCCGAAGACCAACGAAAAAGAATGAAAGAAATATTTGCTGAAAGAGGGAAGCTTCTTCAACAAACTAAACCAACCGGTAAAGAATTACTAAGACTCAAATATCAATGGTATATGCAGGACTACCTGGCCTGTGTCGCTTCTGTTGACGAAAGTGTGGGGCATATTTTAAAATATCTTGATGACAGCGGATTGGCGAATAACACAATGGTAATCTATACAAGCGACCAGGGGTTTTACCTGGGTGAGAATGGATGGTTTGATAAGCGATTCATGTATGATGTAAGCATGCAAACGCCGTTGTTGGTAAAATGGCCGGGAAAGATAAAAGCTGGCTCCGTCAACACCTCGTTGGTCCAGACCATAGATTTTGCACCCACAATGCTTGATGTTGCCGGCGTAAAAGTCCCGGATTGGATGCAGGGATTAAGCTTCAAGTCAATTTTAACTGGCAAACAACCTGAACTGCCAAGAAAAGAACTGTATTACCGTTACTACGAATATCCTATCGATCATTATGTGATCCCACATCTGGGTATTAGAGAAAAGCAATACAAGCTCATTTATTTTTATACCGCAAATGAATGGGAGTTTTATGATATGAAAGCCGATCCAACAGAACAAAAGAATCTTATTCGGATTCCAAAATACCAGGCCCAAATTGAAAGGATGAAAAAGAAATTGGTAGAAGTAAAAGCTAAGTACAATGATTCGGAACCGGCCGGCGAGTTAGAATAAATGGGATCAGTAAGGGCTAAAGTCCTAAATAGTACGCTGTTTCTTTGTTAACCCCAGCCACTTAAGGCTGGGGCAATTAAGGAAAACCCAAAAACTGATGGGCTTTAGCCCACTTGATAATAATTTTAATAACGGATGCATTGCGATTTCTCTGGAAAATATACCTGAAACTCGAGGGTTGGAAGGCCACAAATGATTTCCCGAATCATTTGAAAAAAGCTGTTATCATTATTGCGCCGCATACTCATTGGAAAGATTTTTTGATCGGTATTGGCTTTCGAAGCGTGCTAAAGATCAGGCATGGAAAATACCTTGGCAAGGCTGAACTGTTCAAAGGACCGTTTGGGTTTATATTTCGTTGGCTGGGCGGTACGCCTGTTGATCGATTCAGTAAACATGGTGTAGTAGAACAAGTCGTGGAAAAATTAAACAAAGCTGATAACCTATTAATTGCCTTATCGCCGGAAGGAACGAGAAAAAGAGTTGATAAGTTAAGAACAGGCTTCTATCATATAGCTAAACAAGCTAAAGTTCCTATTGTTATGGTTGGCCTTGACTATTCAAAAAAGGAACTGAGTGTATCAGATCCTTTTTATACAACTGAAGACGAAGCTGCGGATTTTAGAAAGATCATTGAATTTTTTGCGCCGTTGAAAGGTTATCATCCTGAACAGGGACTGGGACACTTATTACGGCAGGAAATTAATCACTAAGCTCTTCAAACACTCCTGTCTCCTTATTCTTCCTTACATTATCCCAATGAAAATAGCGGCCATTCATTGCGACATATACCCCAACGGGTAATGTTTGCGCAAAAGCTAATGCGCTTCCGAGATTAAACAATCCATCACTGCTTCCGAATTTGATGGGGATCATTGCCCCGGTCAAAACAATGGTTTTGCTTTTTACTTTTTCGGCTAAAATTTTTGCAGTATCAGCCATTGTATCGGTCCCATGTGTTATAACGATCTTGTTCTCTTCACAACTATTACATTGATGAGCGATCAGTTCCCGGTCATGATCGGTCATTTCAAGACTATCGATCATCATCAATGTTCTTATCTCAACAGGTACCAGGCTTCGACCCATGTTGAGAAGCTCCTGCAAATGGGTATCCTTAAAGTAAAGCTGTCCGTTCAGCTCATTATACTCCTTATCGAACGTACCTCCGGTAATAAAGATCCTTATTGCCATTTCCCGAAATTTTGGGAGTGAAATTATGGAATCCTGAGATAGCTATATTACCTGGCCAATTGCACCACATAAGAACATAGAAACATAGCTCCACATAGACTATGTGGTTTCCTGTAGTTGGCTATGTGGTTAGTTGAGGCATTTATTGAGCTAAATATTCAGAACTTAGCGGCATGCAGAAAGTTGTTAATGGCATTGACGTCTTTTTATCAGATCCGGTAGTAAACAAGAATTCACGGTTGGCCATTGTGACAAACAATGCAGCATTTACTTCTGACAAACTCCTTTCCCGGTTAGGATTGGTCAACTCGGGTTTTGATCTTGTTAAGATATTTTCTCCTGAACACGGTATTTCTGTGCGGGGAGAAGATGGTGCTTTTCAACATCATTCGATTGATATAAAAACAAATTTGCCAATCATAAGCTTATATGGTGACCGGCTGATACCGGCTGAAGAAGACCTGGAAGATGTAGATGTTGTTCTCTTTGATATACCCGACGTGGGTTGTCGTTTCTACACCTATTTATGGACGATGACCTATACAATGGAAGCCTGCGCAAGACATAAAAAGCAATTGATCATCCTCGATCGACCAAATCATATCAGCGGAAATCTAAGTATGAGTGAGGGTCCACTCCTTGATGAACAAGAATGTTCATCGTTTATTGGCCGATGGTCGATACCGGTACGACACAGCTGCACATTAGGGGAACTGGCCAATTATTTTTCAGCTAAAAAGGTAAAGGGCCTTGATCTAAAAATTATTAAAATGAAGAACTGGGAGCGCCATCAATTTACAAAAGAGTTTTATCCCACGTCTCCTGCAATCCAGAATATTTCAACCGCATTAGTTTACCCGGGAATGGGGTTGCTGGAAGGTATCAATGTAAACGAAGGTCGCGGTTCCGATAAACCTTTTATGCAATTTGGTGCCCCATGGATCAATGCAGAAAGGTTACTCAGTGAAATTGGTCTGAAAGGATCCGCTGGTATTAATATCAAGCCTACTTCCTATATTCCCGAAAGCAGTTTGTATCCAAATGAAGCATGTCAGGGTCTTGAAGTCACAGTCACAGATGCAACCGAATTTCACCCGGTAAGATTTGGGATCGACATTATCACCTCACTTTTTACTGTTCACCCCAATAACATCCAAGAAAGAGCCTATGTTACTAACGCAAACCCAACCGGCACAGCACATTTGGATAAATTACTTGGTATCAGCAATTCATTTGAGCTTTTACGCTCGGGCACAAGTATAGAAACTAATGTATCCGAAACCTGGTCGGAAGAGATCAGTCCCTACCTGCTCTATGATTGACAGTGCTGTCCCAAAATCAAGTGCTGTTATGCCTTAGGTCATAATTCCGGCGTGTAATACAATTTATCTTGAAAATGTAAACTTAATTATCAACCCAAACACGTTGGTATGAAAAAGATATTTGTACTGCCTGCTATTCTGATCATGAGCATTGGTGGTGTGGCCCAAAAATGGGCAAAGGAATATGTACATGTAAATGAAATAGCCTGCGGTCTTGCCCTTGTGGAGAAAGATGGTAAACATGGATACGTAAATAAAGATGGCAAACTGGTTATCCCCCTGATCTATGATGAAGGAATGAACTTTGTCGATGGAAAAGCCGGTATTATGATCGGCAATAAGTGGGGGTTTATTGATAGTACGGGAACCGAAATTGTAAAAATCCAATACACTGAGGTGTATTCTTACAACGATGGCATGGCTGCGGTTTCGAAAGGAGATTCATGGGGGTTTATTGATGAAAAAGGTAATCTTGTAATTGGAATGAATTACACGAATGCCCGTTGCTTCAGCAGCGGTCTTGCACCAGTTTGCAATGCTAAAATGCAATGGGGTTATATTGACAAAAATGGCAAAACGGTTCTTGCCTTCCAGTATGGGTATGCTGATCGTTTTCGGGAAGGAACAGCAAAAGTGATGAAAGGCGGTAAATGGATGTTTATTGATCCCACAGGCAAAGTTGTTAAGGAAGGCGAAGAGAATTAATGTATTAGATTTCCTTTTAATAAAAACCGCTATCAAATCGATAGCGGTTTTTACTTATTTGCTACGGCTCCGGGCATCAGGTTAATGCAAGTTTCCTTTTTTGCACTCCATTCCTAAGTGCATAACCATTCGTTTTAACCTTATTTGTTCTGACCTCGGGATATTGAACAGCGGCCTGGGCGGCAGCTAATCTTGCTATAGGTACCCTGAATGGAGAACAACTTACATAGTTCATTCCCATGCGATGGCAGAATTTGACACTTTCCGCATCACCGCCATGTTCACCGCAAATACCGACTTTCAAATTCGGTTTTGTATTGCGGCCCCGCTCAGTACCTAACCTTATCAATTCACCCACACCTTCCTGGTCAATGGTTTGGAACGGATCGTCGTGAAGTATCTTCTGATCAAGATAATTTGGAAGGAATCCGCCTATATCGTCACGACTAAATCCAAAACTCATTTGTGTAAGATCGTTTGTCCCGAAGCTGAAAAAGTCAGCAACCTCAGCCATTTGGCCCGCTTTCAATGCAGCCCTTGGTATCTCGATCATGGTTCCGTATAAGTAAGGAATGCTTTTTAGCTTGTGCTCTTCGCATACTTGTTTATAAACACGGTCAACAATTTTTTTCTGGTGTGAAAGCTCGTTTACGGTGCATGTTACCGGTACCATTATTTCAGGAAACGCTTTTTCACCGGACTTAATGATCTCTGCAGTAGCTTCAAAGATCGCTCTTACCTGCATTTCGGTTATTTCAGGATAACTAACGCCCAGTCTCACACCGCGGTGCCCCAGCATTGGGTTGTTTTCATGCAATGCCAACACTCTCCTTTTTAAAACACTGAATCTTATTCCCAGCTCCGTGCTTAGTTGGTGAAGCTTTTCTTTATCATGCGGAACAAATTCATGTAATGGCGGATCGAGTAAGCGAATTGTAACAGGATACCCATTCATTACAAGCAGCGTATCTTTGATATCTTTCTTTACATAAGTATACAACTCGTCCAGCGCCGCTCTTCTTTCCTCTTCAGTTTTACTAACGATCATTTTTCGCAATAAGAACAAGGGTTGTTCACTTCCTTCACCATAAAACATATGTTCTGTTCTGAATAAACCAATTCCTTCAGCACCAAACCTGGCTCCCTGGGCTGCATCAGCCGGTGTTTCCGCGTTGGTCCTTACTCCCATCACTTTTACTTTATCAACCATCTTCATCAAATCTTTATATGATTTGTTTTTCTGAACATCAATATCAACAAGCGGCAAGCTTCCTTCATACACAAACCCTTTGGTACCATTTAACGTGATCCAGTCCCCTTCTTTTATCACCCTGCCGTCTTTGGATTTAAATGTTTTTGATTCCGGGTGAATTTCAATATCACCGCAGCCGACAATACAGCATTTACCCCAACCTCTTGCAACCAACGCAGCGTGTGATGTCATTCCTCCTTTTGTTGTAAGAATCGCTTGCGCTTTGTGCATGCCATCAACATCTTCAGGCGATGTCTCTTCCCTGACCAGGATGACTTTCTCCCCACGGTGTGCCCATTCAACTGCCTCATCAGAAGAGAATACGACACGGCCTTTAGCTCCGCCAGGCCCCGCAGGCAATCCTTTAGCAATAACAGTATTTGTTTGTTCAGCTTTTGGATCAAGCATTGGAAGCAGTAATTCAACCAATTGATTTGGGGCTACCCGCATTATCGCAGTTTGTGCGTCGATCAATCCTTCGCTATACATTTCAGTTGCCATTCTCACGGCCGCTATGCCGTTTCTTTTACCCACGCGGCATTGCAGCATATAAAGTTTTCCTTTTTCAATAGTAAACTCGATGTCCTGCATATCCTTATAATGTTCTTCCAGTGTATTCTGATAACCATCTAATTCTCTGTACAACTTAGGCATTAGCTTTTCAAGTGTAGTAAAATGCTCACTCTGCGCATTCTTTGAATATTCATTGACCGGCGCCGGAGTTCTGATTCCCGCCACCACATCCTCTCCCTGGGCATTCACCAGGTATTCTCCATAGAATCTATTCTCGCCAGTGCCCGGGTTTCTTGTAAATGCAACCCCGGTACAACTATCGGTTCCCATATTTCCAAAAACCATAGCCTGTACATTCACTGCAGTTCCCCATTCGTCAGGAATTTTTTCAATACGGCGGTATTCAACTGCTCTTTTACCATTCCAACTGCTGAACACAGCACCAATGCCTCCCCATAATTGTTGCCATGGGTCATCCGGAAACTCGTTACCTAAAATTTTCTTTATTGTTTTTTTATAGTCTTTTACCAGCGCTTTTAATTCATCAATGGTAAGTTCTGTATCACTGGCATAGCCCTTCTCATGCTTTATATTTTCCAGTTTTTCATCCAGTAACTTACGAATACCTCTTCCATTTTTGATTTCTATGCCACCTGCTTTTTCCATTACAACATCGGCATACATCATGATAAGTCTTCTGTAAGCATCATAGGCAAATCGCTCATCGCCACTTTGAGCGATCAATCCCTTAATCGTTTTCTCAGTGAGACCAATATTCAACACTGTTTCCATCATACCTGGCATTGAACGCCGGGCACCGGACCGGACAGAAACAAGCAAAGGATCGGTTGCATCACCGAATTTCTTATCCATCAGATTTTCCATCCTTTCAAGTGATGCTTCCACCTGTTGTTTCAATTCCCGCGGATAAGACTTTTTGTGATCATAATAATAAGTACAGACTTCGGTTGTAATGGTAAATCCTGGTGGCACCGGTAGTCTTAGTTTGGGATGACCTGCCATCTCTGCGAGATTGGCACCCTTGCCCCCCAATAGATTCTTCATTGATTCATTTCCATCGGCCTTACCACCCCCGAAGAAGTAAACATATTTAATGCCCTTTGTAGTCTTTTCCATAAAAAGCTTTTAAACTACAGAGGTACTCAGGAACTTTCAAATGTAAAATGTATTATGTCAAAGGGAGGAATGATTATTATCATGTCCTCCCTTTATCAAAAGAATGAAGATTCATCTTTATTAATTTTCACAGGATATGCAAGGTTTACACAGGATACGTTCATTCAATTATTTCGTAACGCATTTGACCAGACCCTCCATTTCTTTATGATATTTACAGCGATACGTATGGGGGCCAACTATATTAAAGGTGTACGTAAATGTTCCACCCGGTTGAATATCGCCACTATCAAAGCTGCCGTCATCAGCAGTAACCGTATGGGCTTGCTCATTATCATTATTAACCCATAAGATAGTACCGCTTTGCATTACCGTTACAGTTGCAGGATTGAAAGCTCCGTTTTGTATACTTATCCTTGCTGCATAGTTTGTCGGGTTCGTGCCAGTACCGGCACCTGCAGTACGAACTGACCCATCGGGATTTAATCCTAATGTCTCACTGCTTTTACTACATCCAAAGAATAGCATTGATGCTCCTAAGAGCATAAGTAGCGTAAAAATTGATCTCTGTTTCATAGATTCGGTTTTTGGTTTAAAAACATTTCCTGCTAAGAGGTATGCAACATCAAGGCCAAAGTAAAATGCGGAGAGAAATAGTTTATTATTATTTGTTTTTCAGCAATTAAAGAACTCGAAGCTTAAACACACATATCAGCCTTGT